>JAAYVP010000442.1 GCA_012517115.1 Brooklawnia sp.
AGGGACGACCACTGCCGGCCGGTCGCGCTGCACCCAATGCCCGGCGTCAGGCACCACGAGTAGGCGAGCGTCCGGGAGTTGCCTGACGGCGTCCCGCGCGCGGTTGACCGGCACGCCGGTGTCATGATCCCCGTGGATCACCAGGACGGGGATGGTGATGGAGTGGAGTTGGTCTGAATAGTTGGTTCTTGTCTTCGCCCACCCGAACTGGTCGAACTGCCACTGTTCGAAGGCCACTGCCGCGTCCACGCGTTGGGCCTCGGCCATCACCGCGTCCAGCAATTCCGCTGTGCGTGCCTCGGGGTTGCGGACGATGGCACGCAACGCGCTTGCCATCTTCTTGCGGTCTCGTGCGTAGCTGTCGGTGAGCCGGCGCAGGACGCCGGTGCGGAGCAGCACCCAGGTCAGCAGATGAGCTGGTCGCTTGAAGGGGCCTTCGAGCTGGTGGTCCATCAAGCCGTAACTGCCCAGCAGGATCGCCCCCCGAACCCGGGAGGGCTGGGCCAGCAGGTGACCGATCGTCATTCCGCCGCCGAGCGATAGCCCGCCGATCACATAGTCACGCAGCCCCAACCTGTCAACGAACGCCCCGACGTAGCAGACCAAACGCTCCTGAGTCGCCGTCCAGCTGGCGAGTGGGCTCTCGCCGTAGCCAGGATGATCGGGTGCGATGACCCGGTACCCTGCCCCGGCCAGGGCGGGGCCAACACCACCCCAGGAGAGTTCCGCGCAGTCCACACCGCCGCCATGCAACAGCACCATCTCGGCCTTCGGTTCGCAATCCGGCAGCCACTCCAGATAGGACACCTGACCCCAGCCGAGATCGACCAACCGCCGCTGCTTGTCCACGGACACCCCCTGGTAGCCCCACGTCTGGCTATAGGTAAGCGAATCTACGGGACGCTTCGACGGCCTCAGGCGCCGGGCAGCGGGTCACCCGCCTTGGGGTACGACGGTTGGGCGCCCCATCCAGTACAGGCGTAGGCGCCGATTCTGGCGCCGAATCTGGCAGCATCCACCAAGGTGTCGCCCGCCAGCAGCCGGTGCGCGGTCCCACCCACGAACGCGTCGCCCGCACCGGTGGTATCCACCACCGCGACCGACGCCGATGGCACCTGCTCCACCGGCTTGCCTCGCTCAGCCACGAGGGCTCCCTCAGGCCCGAGCGTCATGATCACAGAAGGCACACCCATGTCCACAAGCGCCTCGACCACACCCCGAGGTGACAACGACTGCGCATCCTCGCGACCGAGCTGCTCAAGCGCCAGAGCACCCTCGTGCTCGTTCACGATCAACGGGTCAGCCCGCAAAATGGTCTGCTTGGCCACCGGCACCACCGGAGCCAGGTTGAACACCAGTCGCCCCGTGCACAACTGGGCGGCCAGATCAATCGCTTCGGTCGGGATCTCACCCTGCATGATCAGCACATCCGCCGCCTCGATCTGCGCCCTCTCTGCGGCGATCAGCTCCGCAGTGACAGTATCGTTCGCACCCGGAATCACGATTATGGAGTTCTCGCCGGCATCGTCCACCACCACGATGGCCAACCCGGTCGCCTCGTCGTCCACAGTGCGAATCCGAGAGATATCCGCACCAGACTCACGCAGCAACGAAAGGGCCACCTGCTGAGCAGGGTCAGTGCCCACAGACCCGATCATCGCGACCGGACTACCCAGCGACGCCGCAGCCACCGCCTGGTTCGCGCCCTTGCCACCAGGCGCCATGCTTCGGTTGGAACCGTGCAAGGTCTCCCCCGGCAAGGGATGCCGAACGACCCGCACATTCAGGTCCACGTTGATTGATCCCACAACGAGAATGCCCACCACCTGCTCCTTTGCCCACTCGTGCTGCACATTCAACCATCGGCGCCTGCCAGTCGGGTCCGCTATCGGGGGTTACCGACCCGAGGCCTCGGGGCCCGAATAGCCAGATTGGGTTGTCGGGTCCCGATGATCGAGCCGGCGAGTTCCTTGCGACGGGCAACGAGCTACCTCAACCGCCAATAACCCGTGAAATCGACCGACGCTTTCGGGACGCCGAGTTCGTTTACCAGATGACGACGACCCCCGGTCGCGAGTTCTTGCTCGCCTGCGAAAAAGGCCGAGACCGGTGCGCCGTCGAAGGTCAACTCCCGGACGGCAGCCAGTGCTTGACTCCCGGGCCGTGAGGCTGCATCACGCACGATCCAGTGCACCTCAACTCCAGCGGGGTCCGTGACGGGCTGCCGATCCTCGTCGTGGGGCACTTCGATGATCGCTGTGCCGGTGCTATCTGCCGGGATATCGCGCAGTATGCCCAGCACAGCAGGCAACGCGCTCTCGTCGCCAGCGAGGAGCACCTTGGAAGCGCCGTCGACTCGTCGGTAGCCGCAACCCTGGTCGATGAGCGCGACCGGAGCACCGACCGGCAGCGAGGCCGCCCACGGACCGGCTACGCCCTCGGTGCCGTGCACCACGAAGTCGATGTCGAGTTCGCAGGCCTCCCTCCGGTACTCGCGCACGGTGTAATTGCGGATGGCTGGTCGGGTCGCCTTGGGCAGGCTCAGGTAACGCAGGTAGCCGCGCATGTCGAACCGCTCGCTGAGTCGGTCGAAGCGGGTGTCGTCCGAGACCGGCAGCGCGAGGCGGAACCACTGATCGAAGCCGAGGAAGCGCCAACTTCGCAGACGCTCACCGCCGAGGGTGACGCGCACAAAGTGGGGCGAGATCTGCTCAGCTCGTAACACCTCGGCGGTTACCAGACCGGTGTCGGCGTGACTGACTTTGGTGTTGGTTGACGCCATTGCCCATCCTCGTGACTCGCCTTCGACCGCAGGCGGCCTAACCATCAGGTGAACTCGACTGCGGACCCTCAACCGATCGGTCACTGTAACCGATTCGGCTGTGGTTCCATCGAGAATAGACCCTTCGATGCGCGAACTGCGCACGCGTCAGCACCTCCAAGGTCCCACGCTGAGCCTTCGATACCGGCGGTCCGTCAACCAGGCGCGTCTCTCGGTGTCTCTCCCGGTCCCCCAGGCTCACTGGTTGGGTCCGAAGTCCCCGTCGTGTAACGAATCGAGGATTTGCTGAAGCTCCGTGAGCACCACCGCATTCGGATCAATCGGGAGTTCCGGCATTTCACCCGGAGCAGGTGGGGGATCCTGATTCCCCGGTGTCAGCACGGCGATCGCATAGCTGGCGTCGTCCAAGTACTCGCGACGCTCGACATCATCGATGGTGGACGCGTCGAACCCTTCGTTCAAGGAATTCAGCAACAGCGTCTCCATCCTCTTGACCGTGTTTCGCCCGGGCTCGACGAGACCGTCCACCCAGGCCGGTGTCTCCGCTCGCTGGAAATCGCTGATGGCGGTTGTCGTATTCGAGCCGACAACGCCGTCGACCGCCAGCAGCGCCAGACCACGCGGCGCGCGCCACTGGTTCAGCAGTCGCTGCACGTACTTCGTATCCGCAGACG
>JAAYVP010000443.1 GCA_012517115.1 Brooklawnia sp.
CATCCTGGGTCCATCCGATCTGGACGACCGGGGTGGCGCGGTCGCGTTCACGGTGGACGGCGTCCACCCACACGATCTGATGCAGCTGTTGGACAGCCGGGGGGTGGCGGTGCGGGGCGGTCACCATTGTGCTGCGCCGCTGCATCGTCGGCTGGGCGTACAGAGCTCCAGCCGGGCGTCCGGATACCTGTACACCACGCCGGAGGAGGTCGAGGCGCTGGTCGAGGCGGTTGCCTGGGCATACGACTTCTTCAATTCCCGCACGGGTCTGGCGGCTGCGGCGCGTCGGAGGCCAGCATGAGCGTCGAACAGCTCTACCAGGAGATCATCCTCGACCACTACCGAGAGAAGCATAATGCGGGATTGCGAACCCCGTACGGCGCTGAGGTGCACCACGTCAACCCGACTTGTGGCGATGAGGTGACGTTGCGGGTGAGTCTCGACGGTGACACGATCGCTGACGTCTCCTACGAGGGGGAAGGCTGCTCGATCTCGCAGGCGTCCACCTCGGTGATGACCGATCTGGTGATCGGACGCGGCGTCACCGACTCGATGGCCCTGTTCGAGGAGTTTCGCCGAATGATGGAGGGCCAGGGACGCGTCGAGCCCGACGAGGACCGGCTGGAGGACGGCATCGCATTTGCCGGGGTGGCCCAGTTTCCGGCCCGGGTGAAATGCGCCATGCTCGGCTGGTCTGCGTTGCGTGACGCGCTGGCCAGGGCCGGTGCCGAGCTGACTTCGACCGACGATAAGGAGTGAACGATGACCAATCCGTCTGACCTGGTGCGGGATGCGCTACCTGGAACCATTCCCGTTGGCAGCACGTGGGCCGAGGCAACCCCCGAACAGAAGAAGGCCGTCTTATTGGAGGCGCTTAAGGAGGTCGTCGACCCCGAGCTGATGGTGAACGTGGTCGACCTTGGCCTGGTCTACGACGTGGACATCGATGATGAATTGAACGTCACCATCGATATGACGTTGACCAGCCCCGCCTGCCCGTTGACTGACCAGATCGAGTGGGAGGCGCAAGCCGCGCTCGGCCAGTTGGCTCGCTCGGTGACGATCAACTGGGTATGGCTGCCGCCGTGGACAATCGACATGATCACCGACGATGGGCGTGAGCAGTTGCAGGCCATCGGCTTCATGATCTGAGCACCCTCGGTCGGCTGTGACGTCATTGGGTCGCTCAAGATGCGCGGTTCGGCAGCGGCAGGCCTCGGTTGACAGCGGGTGGCTCGTTCAGTGTTCGGCGAGCATGAAGCTGTCGGTCACCAGATAGCGTGGTCGTCCTTCCCGGCCTTGCCCGAGCTGGGATTCCACGAGTGTCAGTTCGTTCACCGGCCACGGGCCTAAGCCCCACTCCTCCAGCACGGCGACCTGCCCGGACAGGTCGGTGGGCTGAGAGATCCGAGCTAGCGTCAAGTGCGGGGTGAACCTCTCGTCGGGCGTTCGAACTCCGGCCCGCCCAGCGGCGCGTTTGGTGCTGGACGCCAGCTTGGTTAGCGCGTCAGTGGGATCGTAGACACCGAGCCACAGGTTCCGCCCGATCGGGGCGGCCGGAAAGGCTCCGGCGCCGGCCAGGGACACGCTGAAGCGGGCCGTCCGAGCGGCCGTTTCGGCCAAGTTCTCGACCAAACGGGGGTACTGGGGCGCTTCCACCCGGGCCAGGAAGGCCAGCGTGAGGTGCCAACCCGCCGGATCGGTCCAGCGCAGCTGTGGCCAGCGGGTCACCAGCGGGTCGAGTCGGTCGCCGATCGTGGCGACCAGATCTGGCGGGGGCAGCACCGCCACGAACATGCGGCGCACCGGGGACCCGGTGCCGGTGGTGCGTGATGCCATACCCCCGAGGGTAACTGTGGTTACCAAAGCTGTTGGCGTCGCGCTTTGAACCAGGATCCCCGACGGGGGACAATTGGCTCCGACATGATCCAGGCGACCGAAATCGAGGTCCGGGCAGGCGCCCGGCTGCTGCTCGAACCAACCACTTTCCGCGTCAACCCAGGCGACAAGATCGGCTTGGTGGGCCGCAACGGCGCCGGCAAGACCACCATGATGCGAATCCTCGCCGGTGAGGGGCTGGCTGCGGCCGGCCAGGTCAGTCGTACGGGTCAGATCGGCTACCTGCCGCAGGATCCCCGGGAGGCAGACCTCGGCACGACTGCTCGCGACCGAATCCTGTCGGTGCGTGGCCTGGATCGCATCCTAAGCCGGCTGCGCCGCTACGAGGCCCTGATGGCCACCACGACAGGTGAAGAGCAGGCCAGTGCGATGGCGTCCTATGCGCGCGCCGAGACGGAACTGATCGCCGCCGGTGGCTACGCGGCTGAGAGCCAGGCTGCACGGATCGCCGCCAACCTCGGACTGCCCGATCGGGTGCTGCTTCAGCCGCTGCGCGAACTGTCCGGCGGCCAGCGCCGTCGGATAGAACTGGCACGCATCCTGTTCAGCGACGCCGACACCCTACTGCTCGACGAACCCACCAACCACCTGGATGCCGATTCGATCGTTTGGCTCCGAGAGTTCGTCAAGACCTACGCGGGCGGGGTGATGATGATCAGCCACGACACCGGTCTGCTCGACCAGACCGTGACCAAGGTTTTCCACCTGGACGCCAACCGTGCCGCGCTCGACCAGTATTCGATGGGCTGGAAGGCCTACCTGCTGCAGCGCCAGACCGATGAGAAACGCCGCAAGCGGGAGCGGCAGAACGCCGAACGTAAGGCGGCCCAACTCAAAGCGCAGGCCGAGAAGCTGGGGGCGAAGGCGACCAAGGCGGTGGCCGCCCAGAACATGGCGCGGCGCGCCGACAAGTTGCTGGCCGGGATCGAAGGTGAACGGGGCGTCGACCGAGTGGCGAAGATCAACTTCCCGACCCCGGCGTCCTGCGGCAAGACGCCGCTGATGGCGCACGACCTGTCCAAGACCTACGGCTCATTGGAGGTCTTCACCGGCGTCGACTTGGCAGTCGATCGGGGTTCACGGGTGGTCATCCTCGGGCTGAATGGGGCAGGCAAGACCACCTTGCTGCGGCTGCTGTCGGGTCTGGAAGA
>JAAYVP010000444.1 GCA_012517115.1 Brooklawnia sp.
AGGCCCGTCCCGGGGTTCAAGTGCGAAGAGTACCTGCGAAGATCTGCCTCTGCTGGCTGCCCAGCACATTCATCAGGATTGAACGGTTTGGCGTGAATACCCCCAGGGGGTACCATGGTGGCATGACCACGGACGCTATCGCCGAGCAGGTCGAAACCGTCGCCAGCGAGAACTGCTCGGTCGCCGGGCACCATCATGGTTACCTCGTGACCAAGGACGCCTACCTGTCGCGTTTGCGTCGCATCGAGGGGCAGGTGCGGGGCATCGCCAGGATGGTCGAGGAAGAGAAGTACTGCATCGATATCCTCACCCAGATCTCGGCTGCGACCAGCGCATTGCAGTCGGTGGCGCTCGGTCTGCTGGACGAACATCTGCGCTCCTGCGTCTTCGATGCCGCTCGGCAGGGTGAGGCGGAGGGCCTGGCGAAGCTCGATGAAGCCAGCAAGGCTATCGCGAGGCTGGTTCGCTCCTAGAGCTGCGTAACCCCGGGCATCTCGTCAAACACACAACCACTCGAAGGGAAGACCATGATCACCAACTACAACGTCACCGGTATGACCTGTGGGCACTGCGTCGCCGCAGTCACCGAAGAGGTTTCGGCGATTCCCGGCGTCACCGAAGTCAAAGTCGAGCAGACCGGCTCAATGCAGATCAGCAGCACCGCCGAGGTCGACTTCGCGGCCGTGGCGGCCGCAGTCAAGGAGGCCGGCGACTACGAGGTGGCGTTGGCCTGATGAGCGTCGGGAGCCAGGACGAGCCCGCCGCGGCTCTTCGCACCCAAGTCGGAAACCGGGTCATCGAACTCGACGTGCAGGGCATGACCTGCGCGTCCTGTGCGGCACGCATCGAGAAGAAGCTGAACAAGCTCGATGGCGTGCAGGCGAGCGTCAACTACGCGACCGAGAAGGCCCATGTGGTCGTGCCAGCGCAGTTGGGTGCCGATGACTTGATCTCGACCGTGCAAGCCGCGGGCTACGACGCCGCCCTGCCCACTCCCGAGGCGCCACCCCGTGACCGGGCGGCCGAAATCAAGCGGCGCCTAGTCGTCAGCGCCATCCTCGCCGTCCCGGTGATCGCGATGGCGATGGTGCCGCTGCTGCAATTCCCCGGTTGGCAGTGGGTCAGCCTGCTGCTGGCCACTCCGGTGGTCACCTGGGCTGCCTGGCCGTTCCACAAATCAGCCATGGTGAACCTGCGCCACGGTGCGTCCACCATGGACACCCTGATCAGCCTGGGCACCTCGGCGGCCTATCTGTGGTCGGTAGTCGCGTTGGTCTTCGGATCGGCCGGCGAGATCGGCATGACTCACCAGTGGTCGTTCTCATTGGAGCGTGACCACCATCTCAGCTCCATCTACTTCGAGGCTGCTGTCGGGATCATCACGTTCATCCTGCTCGGCCGCTACATTGAGGCCCGCTCCCGGCAGGACGCCAGCTCGGCTCTGCGCGCGTTGGCTGAGGTGGGGGCGAAGTCTGTCACCGTGCTGCGCGACGGCGTCGAGGTGACCGTGCCGATCGAGAAGCTTGCCGTGGGCGACGAATTCGTTGTCCGGCCCGGCGAAAAGGTCGCCAGTGATGGTGAGGTCGTCTCCGGCGAATCCGCGGTTGACAATTCGGTGATCACCGGCGAGTCGCTGCCGGTCGAAGTGCAGCCGGGATCGACGGTTGTTGGTGCCTCAGTGAACACCACGGGACGCCTGGTGGTGCGTGCGACCGCGGTGGGTGCCGACACCCAGCTTGCCCAGATCGCTCGGTTGGTGGAGCTCGCCCAGACCGGCAAGTCACGTTCGCAGGCGCTGGCAGACAGGATTTCCGGGGTCTTCGTGCCGACCGTGATCACGATCGCGATGGTTACCGGGCTCGGCTGGCTGCTCGCTGGGCAAGGGGCTACTTTCGCCGTCACCGCCGCCGTGTCGGTGCTGATCATCAGCTGCCCGTGCGCGCTCGGCCTGGCCACCCCGACGGCATTGCTCGCTGGTTCGCTGCGCGGTTCACAGCTCGGCATCCTGATCCGGGGGCCGGAAGCCCTCGAAGAGGCCCACCGCATCGACACCATCGCGATGGACAAGACCGGCACCATCACCGCCGGGCAGATGAGCCTCGACTCCGTGGTGCCTGCCGGGGACGCCGATGAGGCCGAACTGATGGCTGTCGCTGCGACGCTCGAGTCAGCCTCCGAACATCCGATCGCTCGGGCGATCGTCGCGGCCCACAGCGGCCCCCTGGGCCAGCTGTCGGGCTTCGCCATCGTGCCGGGACGCGGCGTCCGGGCGCTGGTCGATGGACGCTTGGCCGCCGCCGGCAATGCGGCGCTGATGTCGGATCTCGGGCTGATGGTGCCAAGGACGCTGGCCGAGGCAGCCGACGAGGCGGCTCGGCGGGGAGCCAGCGTGATGCTGGTGGCCCAAGACGACCGGGTGATCGGTCTGCTGACCGTAGCCGACCGGATCGCCCCCAATGCGGCCGCTGCCGTCAAGCGCTTCCAGGAACTCGGCCTGCGCACCGTGATGGTGACCGGCGACAACCAGGCCGCCGCCGAGTACGTGGCCGCGCAGGTCGGCATCGACGAAGTACGAGCAGAGGTGCTGCCGTCCGACAAGTTCACGGTGGTGACCCAACTTCAAGCCGACGGCACGCACCACGTAGCAATGATTGGCGACGGTGTGAACGACGCGGCCGCACTCAGCCAGGCCGATCTCGGCATCGCAATGGGCTCCGGCACGGACGCAGCGATCGCAGCGTCCGACCTCACATTGATGCGCCACGATCTGATGCTCGCCGCGGATGCGGTGCAACTGTCACGGCGAACCTTGAAGACCATCCGTGGCAACCTGTTTTGGGCGTTCATCTACAACGTGGCCGCCATCCCGATCGCCGCGCTGGGCTATCTGAACCCGATGTTCGCTGGCGCTGCCATGGCGTTCAGCTCGGTCTTCGTGGTTACGAACAGCCTGCGGCTGCGCGGTTTCCGGCCCTCCAGATAGCCGATCTGGTTCGCGATAGCCGACCGGACTAGCGCGCGTAGACCTTCTTGGCGCGCTCCAGCCCCGAGATGTAGCCCGACCGGGCGTACTGGGTGGCATCCGCATTCGTCGGAACAGCGAGCATGCCGCGGGCCTTACCGAGATCCAGTTGCCGACGGCTGAGCCAGGATTGCACGCCGTCAACCAGTTGACCGGCATAGTTGGGCCCGTGACGCACCAGGGCGGCCGTGGTCATCACCACGTCGGCGCCAGCCAACAGGTACTTGACTACATCCTCCACAGTCTCGACGCCGGTGGTTGCGGCGAGCGAGGCATGCACCCGGCCGTACAGCACCGAGATCCAGCTGCGGGGCAGCTTCGCCTCCTCCTGGGTGCTCAGGCCGAAGCCGGGCACAACCGCCATCTGGTCGAGGTCGATGTCGGGCTGCAGATATCGGTTGAACAGCACTAGACCGTCCACCCCCGCCGCGTCCAGGGCCTGCGCCATCTTGCCGAAGCTCGAT
>JAAYVP010000445.1 GCA_012517115.1 Brooklawnia sp.
CAGGCTGAAATAGACGACTCGAACCGCCGGGCCGGCGAGCGCGATCAGCACGGCGCTGGACGGGATGATGCCTAGCGCCGGCAGGATCAGCCCGCGCCGCACCAGTTCTTGCATGTCGGCCATGCCGATCTCGGGGTCGTCGCGCCGCTGCCAGGCCCGCGCGATTTGCGGGAAGAGCGCAGTCAGCAGTGAAACTGCCAGCAGCGAGTAGGGCATCTGGAACAGACTGAGGGAGTTCTGGTAGGTGATGTAGCTCGCCACACCCGCATCGCCGGCCACAGCCGAGTCTCGGATGTAGGTGGCAACCTTCATGATCAGCAGGCCACCGCCCTGCGCGATCAGCAAGGCCAGGAAGGTGAGGCTGGTGAAACGTCCGAGTTGGCCGAAGCCGTGGCCGCGCAAGCCCCACCTGAAACGCCAACGGAAGCCGGTCTTGTACAACGCCGGGATCAAGATGGCCGACTGCACCGCGATTCCCAGCGTCGCGCTGCCGGCCAGCACCCAGATCATGGTCGGCGTCCAGGTATGGGGGTGCGGCTGCTGCCCCCACAGCGCCAGGAAGACGGCCAGACCGCTGATAGCGACCACGTTGTTGGCGACCGGTGCCCAGCCGTAGGCCCCGAACCTGCCGAAGGCGTTGAGGATGTTTCCGAGCACCGCGAAGACCCCGTAGAAGAGCACTTGGGGCAGACAGAGGTAGGCGAACGCGATGGCCAGTTGCAGGCCGTCCCCGGTCAGCGACGTGAAGAGCCGCATCAGGACGCCTGCCCCGGCTGTGACCAGCACCGTGATGGCCACGATCAGCACGAACGCTGCGGTCACCAACCGGTCGACGAACTCCTTGCCGCCGTCGGGACGCTTCATCGCCTTGGTGATCTGCGGGATGAGGACCGCATTCAGGATGCCGCCCGAAAGCAGCACGAGGATGAAGTTCGGTAGTGTGTTGGCCGACTTGAACGCGTCCCCAACAACCAGCGTGCCCAGCACCGCGGTTTGCAATGACGCATTCACCATCCCGAGGATGCGGCTGACCAAGGTGCCGGACGCCATCAGCGCCGAGTTGCGAGCTAGGTTCTTGCGATCCTCACGGTCGATGCTGTCTACCAGCGACTCCCCATCACTGGGTTCGGCTGCAGTAGGCGCTGGTTCTTGCCGTTCAGCCGCGCCCCGGGAATCAGGCACCGCCTGGATCAGATGGGTCTCGATCTGCGTTTCGGTGTCGTCCACGAGTTCGGACGGCTTATCGCGTCGCGGCTGGTGCTGCCCATCCCCGGCCGATCGCTCCGACTCGGCTGGAGTGTCGGTCTCGCTCGGCTCGGCGGCCCGTCGGGCGGGACGCTGCGGGTCAAGTCGGTCAGGCGGCTCGCTCAACGACCGGTTCCCGCGTAGACGACCGCCTCCTCGTCGGCGTCCAATTCGAACGCAGAGTGGGCGGCCTGCACCGCGGCGTCGACGTCAGCTGCGTCCACGACCACAGAGATGCGGATCTCGGAGGTGCTGATCATCTGAATGTTCACATTCGCGGCCGCCAATGCCCCGAAGAACTTGGCCGTGACCCCGGGATGGGTACGCATCCCGACCCCCACCACCGAAACCTTGCCGATCTGGTCGTCATAGCGGAGTTCGGCGAAGCCGACGCGGTCCTTGGCCGCATTGAGCGCGTCCACCGCTTTCTTGCCGTCACTCATCGGCACCGTGAAGGTGATATCGGTGGCGCCGGTGGCGACCTCTGAGACGTTCTGCACGATCATGTCGATGTTGACGTCGCACTCTGCGATGACCTCGAAGATCTTAGCGGCGACGCCGACCTGATCGGGTACCCCGGCGACGGTGACCTTCGCCTCGCCGCGATCGTGCGCAATCCCGCTGATGATGGCTTCTTCCATAGCGTTGCCCTTCTGCATGTCTACGAGTCCGGTCACCAAGGTGCCGGGTTTGTTGCTAAATGAGCTGCGTACGTGCACGGTGACACCCTCGCGACGGGCGTACTCGACGCAGCGCAGGTGCAAGATCTTGGCGCCGCAGGCCGCCAACTCGAGCATCTCGTCATAGCTGATCCGCGGTATCTGACGAGCGCCCTTCACGATGCGCGGGTCGGCGGTGTACACACCGTCGACGTCGGTGTAGATCTCACAGACATCGGCACGCAGCGCCGCGGCCAGCGCGACCGCGGTGGTGTCGGACGCGCCGCGGCCCAAGGTGGTGATGTCTTTGGTGGTCTGGGAGACACCCTGGAAGCCGGCCACTATGACTACGTAGCCTTCCTCGAGCGACTTCTCGATGCGCCCGGGGGTGATGTCGATGATGCGGGCGTTACCGTGCTGCGCGGTGGTGATGACGCCGGCCTGGCTGCCGGTGTAGCTGAGCGCCTCGACACCGAGATCGTTCATCGCCATCGCCAGCAGGGCGGCCGACTGCCGCTCCCCCGTGGTGAGCAGCATGTCGAGTTCACGCGGCTGAGGTTGCGGGCTGACCTGTAGCGCGAGGTCCATCAGTTCATCGGTGGTGTCACCCATCGCCGAGATGACGACGACGACCTCGTTGCCTGCCTGCTTCGCAGCGACGATACGGCGCGCGACACGCTTGATCGACGCGGCGTCCGCCACTGATGAACCTCCGAACTTGGCGACGATCCGCCGTCCCCGCCCGCTCTCGTTCATCTGTGCCTCCCTGATGCCGGTGATAGTCGAGCAACGGGGCAACTCTATCGGCATCGCACCCGCTTTCGTCCGCTCGTACGCTTGTGGTCATGGATCGCCAGCCGATCGCCGATGCGGACCGTGACCGCGTGATTGCTGGCCTGCAACGTGGCCACGCGTCCGGATACCTCGACCAGACGACGCTCAACCGCCGGATAGAGGTGGCGCTCGCGACCGACGACCCGGCCGAACTGTACGACCTGGTGGCAGACCTGCCCGACCTGGCAGGGCGCACGTGGTCACCGACTGCGGGCCAGCAGCTCTCACCCTACGAAGCGACGCCACCCAACGTGGCACAGCCGTACCAACCCACCGCAGAGCCCGCCTGGCGACAGTTCTTACGCAACTCCAGGTCAAGTTGGGCCATCGCGCTGATTCTCACCCTGATGCTGGTGGTGGTGCTGAGTTCGACGAACGCGTCCTGGTTCTGGTTGATCTGGGTTTTCTTCATCTTCATTCGCCCCGCGATGCGAACCTGGCAGCGGCACAGCGATTCGCCGCAGCACCCGTACCGGCCCAACCAGTCCCTGCCGCCGATCCGCGACCAGTACAGGTCCGAGCGCGGCGACGACGACAACAACCACTGGAACCAGCCGCCACCCGGCCGCTGACCAACCCTGCCCTGCAGCCCGGTGACAGCGTCCGAGTGAGACACCGCCTGCGACGGTTTGGTCTGCCGGTAAGTTGTTGGCCTGCATCGCCCGACATGATTCGGTGCGGTACCCCCACGTGGAAGGATCAAACGTGAAGAACCCCTTGCTCAAGATCGCGGCACTGGCTGCCGCCGGAGCGCTGGCACTGACCGGTTGTGGCGGTGGTGGATCGACCAGCGGCAGCGGATCGACCGGTGACACCGTCTATAAGATCGGCATCAGCCAGTACGTCTCCCATCCTTCGTTGGACGCTGCGAAAGACGGTTTCAAGGAAGCTCTGGCCGACGCCGGCTTGAAGGTGGAGTACGACGAGCAGAACGCCCAGGCCGACCAAGCGACCGTGGCCACGATCTCGAATCGGTTCGCCAGCGACCCCGACCTCGACTTGGTGCTGGCCATCGCCACTCCCAGCGCGATCGGCGCTGCCCAGGCGATCACCAGCGTGCCGGTCTTGTTCACCGCCGTCACCGACGCCGAGACCGCCGAACTGGTCGCCAGCAACGAGGCGCCGGGCGCCAACGTCACCGGCACCAGCGACATGAACCCAGTTGCGGAACAGATCGCACTGGTCAAACAGGTC
>JAAYVP010000446.1 GCA_012517115.1 Brooklawnia sp.
AACAGGCTGGCGATCCGGGCCTCGTCCGGGTCAGCCTCGGCAGCGTCCACCGCACAGCGCTCGACTATCTCCCGGACCTGCCGCTCGGAGGTTTCACGCAACTCGTAGAACGCGCCCCAGCCGCTGCGGTCGTCCGGTATCCGCGCGGTCGTCGCCCAGCCCCCGTTCACATGGCCGAACAGGTCGTCGGTGGGGCGAGTGGCGTGGTCGAAGTGCTCGAGCGTCAAGGCGTGGTAAGTCACCCGGCCAGCCTACCTACCCGGTGGGGTGACCCATCGTGGTCAAGCGAGCACCCAGGTAGACTCGCCCGCCAGCAGCGCCTGCACCGACTGGTCGGTCGGCCGTGCGGCGTCACCGGCGGCGACAGCCAGCTGTTGCCTGCCCAGGTCGTCGAAGGTTGGCCTGCTGACCTGCCGGAAGATGCCGATCGGGCTGCGCTTTACCCGCCCGGAATCGGTGAGTCTGCTCAGCGCGAACGCTTGGGTCGGGTCTTCCCGGTGGGCGTCATGCACCAGCACCCGGTCCAGGCCCACTTCATTGATCGGAGCCAGCTGCAAGGAACCATCGTCGCCGGAAATCACACCGAGCCTGCCGCTGGGTGTGGTGATGGGTGCCCCTTGCCTCAATTCGATAACACCGTCGGAATCGGGTGAGGTCAGATCGTCCCAGGCGCCGTCGTTGAAGATCGGGCAGTTCTGGTAGATCTCGACCAGCGAGGTACCGCGGTGCTCGAAGGCAGCCCGCAGCACGCCGGTCAAATGGCTACGGTCGGAATCGATGCTGCGGGCCACAAAGGTCGCCTCCGCCCCGAGCGCCAGCGAGACGGCATTCACAGGAGTGTCAACCGATCCCAACGGGCTCGAGCGAGTGACCTTCCCCAACTCGCTGGTGGGGGAGTACTGGCCCTTGGTCAGACCATAGATGCGGTTGTTGAACAACAGCACCGTGAGGTTGACGTTGCGCCGCAGGGTGTGAATCAGGTGGTTGGCGCCGATCGACAACGCGTCGCCATCACCGGTGGCGATCATGATCGCCAGGTCAGGGCGGGTGATAGCCAAACCGGTGGCGATGGTCAGCGCTCGACCATGAATGGAGTGCATGCCGTAGCTGTTGACGTAGTAAGGGAACCGTGAAGCACAACCGATGCCGGAGATCACCACAGTGTTCTCGCGGAGGATGCCTAGCCCAGGAAGCAGTGACTGCACCGCGCTGAGGATGGCGTAATCCCCGCAGCCAGGGCACCAGCGCACCTCCTGATCGCTGGTGAAGTCTTTACGGTTGAGCGGGGTCACCGCAAGTGGCACACCACTCAGACCGTCACCGGGATCACGCGTCTGCTCACTGGTCACTTTGGGCCTCCTCAACCTGCTGGAGCAAGTGTTCGGTCAGTTCGGTGACCGAAAGCGGTCTGCCGCGCACCCGGGACCAAGGCTGCGCATCCACCAGGTACTTGGCGCGCAGCACCGTGCTCAGCTGGCCGAGGTTGACTTCGGGGACGATAACCCGGTGCCCGCGACGCAGCAGGACGCCCAGGTTGGCCGGCAGCGGATTCAGATGGCGCACCTGAACCTGTGCTATCGGCAGCCCCATCTGACGGACCCGCCGCACGGCCGCAGTGATCGCACCCCAACTGGACCCCCAGCCGACAACCACCACACGGGCTGCGTCGCTGGGGTCGTCCCAGATCGCGTCCGGCACCGGGATCCGGGCAATGTGTTCGGCTCGTAGCCGCACCATCTTGTCGTGGTTTTCGGGGTCGTAGCTGATGTTGCCGAGCCCGTCTTGCTTCTCCAATCCACCCAGCCGGTGTTCCAACCCGGGCGTGCCGGGGATGGCCCAAGGCCGGTCGAGGGTGGCTGGATCGCGACGGTAGGGCTCGAACACTCCGCCCTCGGCGGGGGGCCTCGCGAAGTTCGGGTCGATGGGCCGCAACTCGGCGATCTGTGGGATGAGCCAGGGTTCGGACCCGTTGGCCAAGTAGGCGTCGGCGAGCAACACCACCGGGGTCCGGCTGGTGAGGGCGATCCGGCTGGCCTCGATCGCGGCGTCGAAGCAGTCGGCGGGCGACTGGGGAGCGATCACCGGCACCGGCGATTCTCCGTTGCGTCCCCAAAGTGCTTGTAGAAGGTCGCCCTGCTCGGTCTTGGTTGGCATGCCGGTGGACGGCCCGGCCCGCTGCACATCTATCACGACCAGCGGCAGTTCGGTCATCACCGCGAGATTGATCATCTCTTGCTTCAAGGCGAAGCCGGGCCCGGAGGTGGTGCAGACCCCGAGGGAGCCGCCGAAGGACGCGCCCAGTGCCGCGCCCACCGCGGCTATCTCATCCTCAGCCTGGAAGGTGTGCACGCCGAACGACTTGCGCTTGGCCAGTTCGTGCAACAGGTCGGAGGCCGGGGTGATCGGGTACGCGCCGAGGAACAGCGGCAGCCCGGAAAGGTGCGATGCCGCGATCAGACCCAACGCCAAGGCCTGACTCCCGGAGATCTGCCGGTAGCGTCCGGGTGACTGGCCGGCAGGTGCGACCTCGTAGCGCACCACGAAGGTTTCGGTGTTCTCGCCGTAGTTCCAGCCGCCCTGGAGTGCCGCCAGGTTGGCGTCCCTGACCCGGGGGTTGTCGGAGAACCGCTGCCGGATCCACTGCCTGGTCGGTGTCAGGTCGCGGCTGTAGAGCCAGCTGACCAGCCCGAGCGCCAGCATGTTGCGGGAACGGGAGACCGTCTTACGGCCGAGCCCGAACTCCTGCACGGCATCGCTGGTGATGCTTGTCAGATCGAGGTCAACCAGCTGCCATTGATCGAGCGAACCGTCGGTCAGCGGATTGCTGGAATACCCGGCGTGAGACAGATTGCGCCGCGTGTACTCGGCGGTGTCGGTGATCAGCACACCACCGCGGCGTAGCGACGGCAGATGCACCTTGAGCGCAGCCGGGTTCATCGCCACCAGGACGTCAAGGTCGTCGCCGGGGGTGACAATGTCGACGTCGGCGAAGTGCACTTGGAAGCTGGATACGCCGTTGAGGCTGCCTTGTGGGGCACGGATCTCAGCCGGGTAGTCGGGCAGGGTCACGATGTCGTTGCCCTGGCGGGCCGCGTCGGCGCCGAACCGTCCGCCGGTGAGTTGCATTCCGTCGCCGGAGTCTCCGGCGAAGCGCACGACGACCCGACTGACCTGCTCGGACACCGCAACCTCCTGCCAGCTGCATCCGGCGCCCGCCGAACGCTGCGTCCAATGTAGTTGGGGCTCCCAACGGATGCAGACCACGATCGGTCGAGGGCGGTAGGCTTGGGCGTGTTTTCCGTGCTGGCGGCCAAGATCGGCAATGTGGCGGAGGCTTGGCGGGTCAAGAACGTCCGCCGCGGCCTTCTTGGCACCACGCTCATCGCTCTGGGGGCGCTATCGCCAGCTTACCTGCCCCGGAACTCACCTTGGTGGCAGATGCTCACCGACGCACAGATCAGTGGCTGGCCGACCCGGCTGGTGGGCACGATCCTCACCATGGCGGGGCTCTTCCTGCTGCTGGACGCTTGGTTCCGGCTGCGACCGCGTCCCAACGCCGGCGCCGATGACGAGCATGCCTATCATCATGTGCGGCACTGGGCGATCCTGCTGATCTGGGGGGCGCCTTTCCTGTTCGCGCCGCCCATCTTCAGCCATGATGCCTACAGCTACGCCGCCCAGGGCTGGCTGGTCCACAACGGCATCAACCCCTACGACGCCGGGCCCGCGGTGCTGCCGGGGTCGTTCGCGGACCAGGTTTCCTGGGTTTGGCGGGACACACCGGCCCCATACGGGCCGCTGAGCCTGCAACTTCAACATCTGATAGTCGACCTGACCGGTTTCCGTCCGTATCTTTCGGCGGTGGCGATGCGGACCCTCTCGGTGATCGGCGTAGGGCTCATCGGTCTGCTGATCCCACGGATCGCCCGGCGCAACGGCGCTGATCCGGCGCTGGCCGCCTGGTTCGCGACCCTGAATCCGATCCTGGTCATCGATTTCATTGGCGGCGCCCACAACGACTCACTGATGATGGGGCTGGTGGTGACGGCCTTGTGGGTTACCAGTCTGCCGACCGGCCAGAGCGCCCGATTGGGCCGCTTCGAGTACAACCCGCACCGTTGGGGTAGCTCATGGTGGTTGCTGGGTGCGGTGGTGGTTGGTGTGGCTGCGACGATCAAGCAGCCAGCCATCATGGCAGCCTACGCGTTGCCGCTCATGGTGCGGCCATGGGCCGACTGGAGTCGACGCGAAGTGGCCGTCACCGCAGGTCGCGTGCTGGTCAGCTTCGGTCTCGCGGTCGGCACCTTCGCACTTGTCACGCTCGGCACCGGGCTCGGCTTCGGCTGGATCAACGCCGTCGATGTGCCAGGCAGAGTGATCACCATCGCCCCGTTCACCATCTTGGGACAAGCGATCCAGTTGGTGCTGAACCTGTTCCAGCTTGACCCCACCGGATGGGCTGCAATCCGGGCTACCCGAGGGTTCGGTGTGGTGGTGGCCGGCCTGCTCATCGCTTGGATGGCGCTGACCATCGCGCGGACGCGTCCACTGCAGTTCCTCGCCTACGCCTACCTGGTCGCCGCGTTGGCATTGCCGGCGGTGCGCAGCTGGTACCTGCTGTGGGGCGGATTGTTGTTGCCTCTGTCACCCACTCCGCGCAGGGTTTTCAGCATCGCCATCTGGACGACGGTGGTGCTGCTTTGTTACAACGGCATCAACATGGCGTGGCGGAACGATGCGATGGCGTTGGGGTTGGCGGCCGCCGGGGGTATCTGGTGGCTGGCACGCACCCGCCACTCGCCGGAGCTAGCAAGTATCGAGGAGGAACAGGCATGAGTGAGCTGCTGATCGGAGCGGCAGCGGGGGTCGGGACGCTGACGTTGAATCGGCCGCAGCGGATCAACGCGCTCACGCGAGCGATGGTCGACCAGCTGGCCGACCAACTGCGCGACTGGGCGGACGACGACAGCATCACGCGGGTGGAGTTGCGTGGCGCGGGGGACCGCGGATTCTGTGCTGGCGCCGATGTCCGGGTGCTACGCGATGCGGTGCTGGCCGGACGAGTCGATGAGGCGCTCGGCTTCCTCCTCGCCGAGTACGACCTCGACCAGCTCATCGCCGAGTACCCCAAGCCGGTGGCGGCGCACCTGGTGGGTATCTCGATGGGTGGCGGCCTGGGGATCGG
>JAAYVP010000073.1 GCA_012517115.1 Brooklawnia sp.
AGCTACCGCCGCGACGCTCTTGCCAGTCTCCTCAACGATCCGGACCGCACCCTCACGGAACTCGGCGTCGTACTTGATTCGCTTCTCAGACATCGTGCTACCCCTTATAGCTGATGCCTCCACGGATCCGGGGGAACCTCACATCGACTTCGTCGAGTTGACGTTTCGATCCCGGCAGTACTCCACCATAAACGTAGTGACCATTCCAGCATCCAAAACCCTCAACGACACCTGGGCGGCAGGGGGCAGCCACACCAGAAACTGCTCCACACCCCAGCAGTAATTGCGAACCGTGACCGGCGCCAACCCACGCTGGCGATCGAGCCAGACTCCGAACTCATTGAGCAACTCGCTCACTGCCGCTGCGCGCTCGCCCGCCTCGACGATGCTTACCGGGTCCATGTCTTCCTCCTCCTGATGACCAAACCGAGCACCATCAGAAAGCCACAACACCGCAACCACCGCCACGATTATGCCGCGCGGACCACCGACCCCAACACCGCTGACCAGCACAAACACCCCGACCACGACCACGACCTCGGCATAACCGATACCCCGGCATAATTCGAGTTATGCCGACGTCGGCATAATTCGAAGGAACGCCGCGTCGACCCGCAGATCGTGGTCGCGCTGCTGGTCGACCGCAACGGGTTCCCCCTCGAGATCGGCTGTTTCGAGGGCAACAAGGCCGAGCAGAAGACCCTGCTGCCGATCATCGAGGCCTTCAAGGTCCGCCACGGTGTCGAGCGGATGGTCGTGGTCGCCGACGCCGGCATGTTGTCCGCGGGGAACCTGACCTGGCTGGCCGATGCCGGGTTCTTCTTCATCGTCGGGTCCCGTCTCACGAAGGCACCCATCGATCTGGCGTCCCACTTCCGTTGGCACGGCGACGCGTTCACCGACGGCCAGCTGATCGACACCATCACACCCAGGGACTCCCGGAAGATCGAGAACGACCCGCTGCTGCGGGCCGAACCGGTCTGGGACCCAACCGGGCATCCCCGGTCGTGGCGGGCGGTGTGGTCCTACAGTTCCAAACGCGCCGCCCGGGACCGCAAGACCCTGACCCTGCAGGAGAACCGTGCCAAGGCCGTCGTTGCCGGTGACAAGGCAGCACGCACGCCACGGTTCGTGACGATCAAGAAAACCGGCCCCACCCTGGACGAGGCCTCAATCGCCCGGGCACGTCAACTGGTCGGGCTCAAGGGCTACGTCACGAACCTACCCACCGGCGTGATGAGCGCCCACGAGGTCATCTCCAGCTACCACGACCTGTGGCACGTCGAACAATCATTCCGGCTGTCCAAGACCGACCTGCGAGCCCGGCCACTGTTCGCCAGGACCCGCGACGTCATCGAGGCCCACCTGACGATAGTGGTCACCGCGCTGGCCATCGCCCGCACCGTCCAGGACCGCACCGGCCTGAGCCTGCGCCGAGTCCTACGAACACTGCGCCCCCTACGCTCAGCAACCGTCACGATCAACGGCATCACCCAAACCATCGACCCCGCCATCAGCCCCGACCAACAAACCATCATCGACAACATCACACGGCCGCCCGCAAGGCACTAACGCGTTTGACCCAACTCAGGTTTCAGGGACCGCTTCAACGTGGACAGGTGCACCGGCTCCAAACCGAGTTCGGCGATCACCCGAAGGCTGTCATGTTTCGAGGTGGGCTCGACCAGCCTGGCCGCGACCAGTTGGAAGAAGGCCTCATCGTTGACCCGGTCGAACCCGAGCCGTTCCCA
>JAAYVP010000074.1 GCA_012517115.1 Brooklawnia sp.
CAGCCTCGGTGGGGACCTCGACTTCGTCGACTTCGCCCTGCATGAGGTGGCAGCGCTCGCGGTCTCCGAGGTCACCATGGATACCGTCGTTGAAGCAGCCAAGCAGCACGGCCTCGGTGCCGCCAAGCAACTCCTTCGGGAACTGCCCGACCTGGAACATGCCGCCGGAGCCTGGCTGCAGGAGTTGAAGGCAGGCCAGCTGAGACTGCACCTCGACTTCAGCGAACTGGACGCGCCCGTCCACGCGCTGCAACACACCCTCGCCACACTCGCCGGCGGCTTTGTGCTGGCCGGCATGACCTTGGCCATCGCCTACGTCACCGTGCAGGTCCCCCAACTGTGGCCGGTGTTTGCGGTCCTCGTCCTGACCAGCGCAGGATTCGTCTGGCGCGCCAGCCGCACAACCACACGCGAGCGGCGGCGCCGCACACGCTGAGGGTCCGTCCCAGTGGTGCGTGGCACGGCTTCAGGACGTCAACCGCTCAACTGGTTGCAGAATGGTCGTCGGATTCAGCGGGTTCGACCGCAGGGCGCACGCGTGGCGCCTGACGATCGGCGGCCCAGCTTTGCAGCAACTTGATGGCGTCCCCGGCCGGGGTTCCGGGCTCGGGGTTGTAGGTCATCATCGACAACTCGGGGTCGGCTGGCAGGGCAAAGTTCTCGTAGGGCAACTCGAGACGTCCCACGATCGGGTGACGTATGACCTTGAGCCCGGTCGAGTGGCGGTGCACGTCGTGGGTGGCCCAGCGACGCCGGAACTCCGCGCTATGACTGGAGAGTTCTTCGATCAGCTCGGTGAGGTCACGATCGTTGGGTCGCAGCGCACGTTCGGCGCGCAGGATCGCGACCCCGTTCGCGGCGACACCATCCCAGTCCTCCCAGAACGCCCGCGAGGCGTCCTCGGCGAGGAAGAAGAACCGTGCGGTGTTGACCGGCTCGGGGAACCGGTCGTACATCGGCGAATAGACGGCTCGTCCGAGCGCGTTGACGCCGACAATGTCGAGGCGCTTGTTCAAGATGTACGCGGGCACGTCGGCGAGTGCGTCGAGCAGCCGTTGCAGGGACGGACGAATGCGCATGGCCGAACGGGTGGCCCGCGTGTGTACGTCCGCCTCGTCGGAGGCAAACATCAGCCGCTTCAAATGCTCCCGTTCGACATCATCGAGATTGAGCACGTTCGCGACGGCATTTACCACTGAGGGGGATGCTCCGACGGCGTCGCCGCGTTCGAGTTTGGTGTAGTACTCGACACTGATCCCGGCGAGCATGGCGACCTCCTCACGACGCAGCCCCTCAACCCGGCGACGGCCGTGATTGGGGATACCGACGTCGGCCGGATTCACGCGGGCGCGGCGAGAGACCAGGAAATCGCGGATCTGTGCGCGGGTCTCATCGGGACCGTTCAGGGAAATCATGCTGAGCCTCCGATCGAAGGGAAACGTTCATCTGCAGTGCGGGTCGGATCGGCACGCCGGGCACAGCGGCCAGCCTAACACCGTCGATCATGATGCGATGATGGTCATCGGGTCCGCGTCTGTTCTAGACCATGTCGAAGACGTCAGGGTGCGGGCCGACGCGGCCAGCCGGGCCCTGATCGAGCGCGTCGATGCGGGAGATCTGTCTTGCGGTCAGTTCAAAGTCGAAGAGTTCCAGGTTCTGCCGCATCCGCTCAGTGCTCACAGACTTGGGGAACACGATGGCGCCACGCTGGATGTGCCAGCGCAGGATCACCTGAGCATCGGACTTGCCCAGCTCTTCGGCGAGTTCACGTATCACCGGGTCGCCGAGTACCTTGCCTTGGCCCAGGGGACCCCACGCTTCC
>JAAYVP010000075.1 GCA_012517115.1 Brooklawnia sp.
CCCCAGCCGTCAACTCGGCAACGTCGGCGAGCCCCGGACGCACCACCAGCATCGGCACCGGCGGTTGGTTGTCCGCTTCCAGCAGCGCGGCCAACTCGGTCTCGTCACTGGCCAGAGCTGCCGCAAAGGCATCGACGATCCACTGCGGGTGCGCGTGGCGAACGGCGAGAGACGTTCGTTCGGGCAGCCCGGCAGTCAGTGCCGCCAGCCACTCGTCCCACGACCGAGTGGCCAGCTTGCGGACGATGGCGTTGACCAACCCGGTGACGCGTTCGCCGATCGCGACCCCGGCAAGGTCGACACTGGAGGCCACCGCAGCGTGCACCGGGACGCGCATCGCAAAGAGTTGGTGACAGGCCAGTCGCAGCACATCGACAACCGCGGGCTGCAGGCTGTTCAATACTCGACCTGCCGCACGTTCGATGATCATGTCGTAGCTGCCCTGCCGACGGCAGGTGCCGTGCACCAACTCGGTCACGAAACCGGCATCCCTGGCGTCCAATCCCGCCGTCACCTGCGCGGTGACCAAATTGGCGTAACCGCCATCGCCGTTCACCTGGCGCAACGCCTCAAAGCCCAACAACCGGGGACGATCGATGGTGCGCTCACGTCGTTTCCGGTGCGGTGCGCGTCGCTCAGCCATCGAACCTGGTGCCGGGGGCGATACCACCTTGACGTCCTCTTGCCCATTCTGCCCCGGTCATCGGCTTGCGCCCGAATGCTTTCACCTGCACCAACCGCAGATCGGTGCTGCCGCTGCCTACCCACAGATTCCGGCGATCACCTGCCAGTTCCCCCGGCGCGAGTGGGGGCCCACTACGTTCACCAGGGGCAACCTTAAGCACCTGGAAGCGCTGCCCGTTCAGCATCGTCCACGCGATGGGCGCGGGGTTCGCGGCCCGGACCAGCAAGTCAATCTGCTGGGCAGGTTGAGTCCAGTCGATGCGCACGTCGTCGGGACGAATCTTGGGCGCCAGCGTCACGCCAGCACTCGACTGCGGCACCGGTTCAACGCCCGCGGCCACGTCGGACAGCGAGTCGACCAAAACGGGGCCGCCCAGCTCAGCGCAGCGGGCCAGCAGTTCACCGCTGGTCTCCTCAGGGCCGATGGGTACCGGCAGCGATCGGTAGATCGGGCCCGCGTCCAACTGCTCCACGATTCGGAAAGTGGTCACCCCGCTCACCACGTCACCGGCCCAGATGGCCCGTTGGATGGGAGCCGCGCCACGCCAGCGTGGCAGCAACGAGAAGTGCAGGTTGACCCAGCCGCGGGGCACCGCGTCGAGCAGGGCCCGCGGCAGCAGCATGCCGAAGGCGACCACTGCCGCCACGTCCGCGCGAAGACCGGCGACCTCGACGACCAGGGCGGCGTCCGGGCGTTCGGGTTTGAACACCGGCAGCCCGAGCGAATCGGCCAGGGCGGCGACCGGCGAGGCAGCGAGTTTCTTGCCGCGGCCCGCAGGTGCGTCTGGACGGGTCAGCACGCCCACCACCTGGTGACCTGCGTCAACGATGGCCCGCAGGCTCGGCAGTGCGGTGTCCGGTGTGCCGGCGAAGATCACTCTCACCTGGCCAAGCCTAGTTCCGGCGTCACAGGCGCACCGGGTCGACGCGGACGCGCAACGGGCCGTCCAGCTTGCGTGCCGAGCGCACCGCGGCAGCCCCCTTGACGGCGCTCACCAGGTTCGCCGCCTCGGCCAGCGGCGCGCGCAATGACAACCGCCAAAGCGGCTCCTCCTGCCCAACCTGCAGCGGGCTCGTCAACTCGACTGGCCCCAGCACATCCAATCCCGGCACCTCGGGCAGCAGTTCGGTGAGTTCCCGCACCGCATTCACCGGGCCCTCCGCGGTGACGAACTTCACCGTCGGCGGATAACCGGCCTCGGCTCGGTCGGCCAGCTCGCGTTCGGCATGACCACCGGCGTCCAACCGCACCATGGCCTGCACCGGTCGCACCTGAGATGGCCCAACCAGGCAGACCGTGCCGCCCTCGGCCCCGGGCCGCACCAGCGCCACCGCATTCAACCATCGACGCACCGACTCCTCGGCGGCCCGCAGATCGGGCCGCTCCAACAGCAGATGGGCGTCCAGCAGGACGGCCGCCGCGTAGCCATGGCTGGCCAGCGGCTCCGCGCCGGGGGTGCTGACCACCAGAGCCGGCTGCTCGCCCACTGCCGCCAGGATTCGTTCGCCCGAACTCTCCTGCACGCGGATACCGGGGAACGCCCGGCCCAGTTCTTCGACGGTCCGTCCAGAGCCCACCACCGGCGCCCGAAGCTCCGCGCCACCACAGACCGGACAGCGCCAATCGGTGATGATCCGCCCGCACCAAGTGCAGTCGAGCTGTCGGCCGCCATGCAAGCGACGCAGCCGCACCGGGCCATGGCAGGCCGGGCAGCGAACCCCGGTCCGGCAGCTCTGGCAGGCCAGCACCGGCAGGTAGCCAGCGCGGGGTACTTGCACCAGCACCGGCCCCGCCGTCAGGCCGGTACGGATGATCTCGAAGGCTTGGGACGGCAGCCGGCTGCGGCCGGCCCGGGGGTCACGCTCGAGGACGAACTCGGAATCTGCTGTCGCGCGGACCGCTGGGCTGCGTCGCCGTAGTTCGCCCGCACTCACGCTGATCAATCGCAGCCACCCCCGGTTCACCCAGGCCTGCACCTCGGCGGTCCGGCCGTGGCTCGCCAACAGCAGTGCGCTTTGCTCGGCCACTACGCGCATGGCGGCCACGTCGCGCGCGTGAGGGTACGGGGCGCGGGGATCGGCATGCAGGTCGTCCCCGTCGTCCCACACACAGACCAGGCCGAGATTAGTCATCGGCGCGTATACCGCCGCCCGTGTTCCGACCACCACCTTGGCTTCGCCTCGGCTGATCGCCAAGTAGTTGCGGTAGCGAGCTGAAACGCCGAGATCGGCGTGCAGCTCGGCGATCGCACCCAGCCCGATGACCGCGCCCAGCGCGTCCCGGACCCGAACCAGGTCTCGGAGGTCGGGCACCACGACGATCACGCCGCGGCGGGCTCGCAAGGACGCCACCGTGGCCTGCACCATGCCGCGCGTCCAGTCGTCTAGGCCGTCGGCGTCGCGGACGAAGCGCGGGGCCACCTGCCAAAACGCCCGGGTCGGCGCGCCAGCGGTGAGCGATTCGGTGAAGCTCCGGCCCTCCGGGTAGGCAAGCAGACCTGCCGTGGGCATCGTGTCGAGCTGAGGCGGCGGCCAACTGCGCTGCGGGGCTTTCTCAGTGGTGGCATGCCGGGGAGGCACCGCCAGCCTAGCCACGTCGGCGAAGCTGCCGGCGTAGTGGTCTGCCACCTGCCGGATCAACTTGACCTGGGCTGGGCTCAGCACCGGCTCAGCTGAAACCACCTTCGACAGGGTCGCCAACCGCCCGGTGACCTCGGTGGAATCGGTCAATTCGATGATGTAGCCGTCGCGTTGACGACCGGCGAATCGGACGCGCACTCTGGTGCCGGGCAGCGCCTGGTCGGCCACCTTCTCGTCGATGGCGTAGTCGAAGAGCCGATCGAGATGCGGCAGCGGGACATCCACCGCCACCCGGGCGAACACCGGCTACCTAACCCCGGACGCGCCTGGCCAGTTCGTCGGCCCGGTTGGTCTTCTCCCAGGTCATCGCCGGTAGGTCTCGGCCGAAGTGCCCGTAGCAGGTGAGCGAGGAATAGATCGGGCGTTGCAGGTCGAGCGCCGCGACGATCGCAGCAGGACGCAGGTCGAAGACCTCCTGCACGGCGTCGGTGATCTGGTGGTCGGGTAGCGCACCCGTGCCGAAAGTGTCGACGTAGAGACTGGTTGGGTGGGCGCTGCCGATCGCGTAGCTCACTTGCACCTCGCAGCGGGCGGCGAGCCCAGCGGCCACCACGTTCTTGGCTACCCAACGCACCGCGTAGGAAGCTGAGCGGTCGACCTTGCTCGGGTCTTTGCCACTGAAGGCGCCACCACCGTGGCGGGACATGCCGCCGTAGGTGTCGACGATGATCTTGCGCCCGGTCAACCCCGAGTCGCCAGCCGGGCCACCGGTGACGAAACGTCCGGTTGGGTTGATGAGCACGCGTGGCCGGGCTCCCGCCAAGTCGTACTCGGCCAAGACTGGTGCTAGCACCTCACGACGCAGGTCAGGGTCGAGGGTGGTCTCGATGTCGACGTCGCTGCGGTGCTGCGCAGACATCACAACGGTGGCCACCGCCGCCGGACGCTGCTTGTCGTCGTATTCGATGGTGACCTGGGTCTTGCCGTCCGGACGCAGGTAATCCAGCACGCCGTCGCGGCGCACCTTGGTCAGCTGCTCGGCCAACCGATGCGCCAAGCGGATCGGCAGCGGCATCAGCTCGGGTGTCTCGTTGCAGGCGTAGCCGAACATCATGCCCTGGTCACCGGCACCCTGGAGGTCGTAGGCATCAACAGCCTGACCGTGCCGGGACTCCCAGGATCCGCTGACCCCCATGGCGATGTCTGGAGACTGATTGTTGAGGCTGACCATCACGCCGCACGAGCCACCATCGATGCCTTTGTCGGCGGAGTCGAAACCGATCTGCAGCAGCCGCTCGCGCGCCAGCCGTTGGATGTCGACATAGGCCTCGGTGGTGGCCTCACCGGTCACCACGACCACCCCGTTGGCAACCAGTGTCTCAACCGCGCTCCGCGACAATGGATCGTCGGCGAGCATGGCATCGAGCACGGCGTCCGAGATCGCGTCCGCAACTTTGTCGGGGTGCCCCTCGGTGACTGACTCAGAGGTGAACAGCCTGGACACGGATCAGGCCGGATCCAGGTCGCTGAACGGATCGGTCAGGGTGAAGTCGGGATCGCTGAACGCCTCGGCGCGGGCGGCCGCCTCTGCCTCCGGGTCGATTTCGGTGTACTGCAGGTGCCCGGCCTGCACCTCGCGCAGTGCGATTGACAGAGGCTTCTCCTGGGGCAGAGTCTCGACCAACGGTCCCACAGATTCCAGCAGGCCTTCGCCGAGCTGTGCGTAGTAGGCGTTGATCTGTCGCGCGCGCTTGGCGGCGAACAGAACCAGCCGGTACTTGGAATCGACTTGTTCCAGTAGGTCGTCAACCGGCGGGTAGGTGATGCCCTCAGGGATGTGTGTGGTCAAGGTTCGTCCTCAGCGGATTGGGTGAATTGTCACAGACCTAGCAAGTCTACCAGTTCGGAAATCGTCTGCTCGACGGTGATATTGCGCACGACTATGTCGAACTCTGCTGCGGCGGCCAGTTCCTCGCGGGCGGTGCGCAGTCGGGTGTTCATCTGCGCTTCACTCTCGGTGCCGCGGCCACGCAAGCGGCGGACGAGTTCGTCCCAGCTGGGCGGTGCGAGGAAGATCTGGTACGCCTCAGGCAGACTCCGCCGCACTTGCCGCGCGCCCTGGAGATCGATTTCGAGGATAGTCGGATGACCGGCCGCCAGCGAGTCCATTACCCCGCGCCGTGGCGTCCCGTAGCGATGGGTGCCGTGCACGGTTGCCCACTCGAGCAGACCGTCGCGGGCGATCAGTTCATCGAATTCGGCGTCGTCCACGAACCAGTAGTGGACGCCATCAACCTCGCCAGGGCGGGGCGGGCGCGTCGTCACCGAGACAGAAACCCTGATGTTCGGATACTTGGCCTTCAGTGCCGTCACAACGGTGCCTTTGCCGACCGCTGTCGGCCCGGAGATGACGAACGCGCCCGCACCGTCGGTCATCCGTTCAGCTGAATTCCGCCTTGAGACCGGCGACCTGGTGGCGTCCGAGTCCGCGGACGCGGCGGTTGGCGGCGATGTCATAGCGAGCCATTATCTCACCGGCCCGCTTCTCTCCGATACGCGGCACGGCCTTCAACAGGTCGACGACACGAATGTGGGCGAGGACGTCGTCCTGGGCGCACTCGTCCAGGGCCTGCGGAAGGGTCTTCGAGCCGTCCCGCACGTCGTTTTTCAACGCCGCCCGGACCCGCCGGGCCTCGGTGGCAGCCGCCCGCGCAGCCTGCAACTGCTCAGGGGACAAAGTTGGAATTGCCACGTTTCATTTCTCCATTCTGGTCTTCTTCATGCCCCAGCAGTCCAGAGCCGAGGTGGCATGCCCATGAATCATATACCTATACACACATGGTACGAGCTTTGGAAAGCGCGTTCACCACCGACCGAAGTGCGTCCACTCCGGGACCCGCTTGCATGACTTGCCGTGATGCGCTGGGCAGCACGTTTGGCACCGCAGCACCAAACAACTGCGCCAATGTGTCAATGGTAGCGCCTTGAGCCCCGATACCGGGAACCAGAATGGAACCGAAATAGCCTGTCAAGTCGAGGTCAAGCCGCCTGAGTGTACCGCCGATGACCAAGCCTATCGCATGCTGCCCGGACTGGTCGTTGTAGGCCCGGGCAGCGTCCACCACCTGCTGGGCGACGGTTCGCTGCTCGTGGGCTGCCAACTGCACCTGATCGCCTTCGGGATTGCTCGTCCGACACAGCAGATAGATGCCCCGTCCGGTGGCGTGCGCCAGGTCGATCGCCGGCTGCACTGACCCGACGCCGAGGAATGGACTGACGGTGATCGCATCGGCCGTCAGATCGGTGGTGCCGGAAAGGTATGCGTGTGCGTAGGCCGTCATGGTCGAGCCGATGTCGCCCCGCTTGACGTCAAGTATCGAGAGCGCACCCGACTGGCGGATGTCGTCCAGCACCCTGCCCAGCACCGCAATGCCGGCCGATCCAAAGCACTCGAAGAACGCTGACTGTGGCTTGAAGACCGCCACCTGGTCACCGATCGCCTCGACCAAACCGCGGCTGACGCGTTCCAGGCCGGCCAGATCATAGTCGTGGCCCCAGGCGCGAACCAGCGACTCGTGCGGATCAACCCCCACGCACAGGTTCCCGCGTTGGGCCACCGACTGACCAAGTCGGGTGCGGAACGGAATCATCGACGGATCCTGTCCGGCAGGGTGAGGGTGTTGATACCGCGCACCAACGCGGGACCATTGAAAATGAAACCGGTGTAGAGCTGTACCAACAACGCACCGGCGTCAAAGAATGACTGCGCGTCGGCAGGAGTCATGATCCCGCCCACTCCCATGATGGGCAGTTGCGTGCGGTTCGCAGTCGACTCGACCATCCGAAGGGCCTTGCGTGTCAGTGGGGCACCGGAAAGGCCGCCAGCTTGGCTGGCGAGGTGCAGCTCTGAGGGGTGCAGGAATTCACGTGCGGTGGTGGTGTTGGTGGCCACCAAACCTGAGACCCCGGTCTCCTCGCAGACTTCTATCAGTCCGGCCAGGTCATAGGCAGACAAGTCCGGGGCCAGTTTGACGAAGATGGGCACCGGATTCGATGAGTCAAGTTCTCGTGCGGTGCGCACCAGGGCATCGGTGAGTTCGCTCAACACATCCCGTGCCTGCAGGCTGCGAAGCTGGGGCGTGTTCGGGCTGGAGACGTTGATGGCGACATAGTCGGCGTAGGGCGCGATAGTGCGCAGCGAGAACAGGTAGTCCTCGGTGGCCTGGGCGATCGGAGTCACCTTCGTCTTGCCGATCGACACACCGATCGGGCAATCGAGTACATTGCGCCCGCGCCTGACCCCCCACTGATCGAGACGGGCGGCCAACGCCTCCACCCCGGCATTGTTGAAACCCATCCGGTTGATGATGGCGTGGCTATGCGGTAGCCGGAAGAGCCTGGGCTGCCGGTTCCCCGGCTGGGCGTGCGCGGTCACGGTGCCCAACTCCGCGAACGCGAAGCCCAGCGCCGCCCAGCTTCGTGCGGCGGCGCCGTCCTTGTCGAGGCCGGCTGCCAGTCCGACGCGTCCCGGGAACCGGATACCGGCCACCTCGATCGGGTTGCGACGCGTACCCAGCATGAGCTCGATGCGCTGGATCAACGAATCGGGCAACTCGCTCAGCAGCGCGATCACCTGTGAGTGGATCTCTTCGGGGTCACCGCTGGCGGAGGTGAACAGGGCAGGACGCACCAAGCCTCGGTAGCAGGTCAGCAGGAGCCGAACAGTCAGTTCATCATTGGAGATCAACGCCATGCCCCTCATTCTGCCTTGAGGAGCGCTCAGTGCTAGCGATCCCTGCTTCTTGCGCGGCACGAATGTCAAGCGCCCACTCCTGCAGCGAACGGACGTCCACCTGGTCGAGTTGGACGGCCTCAATGCCCTGCACAGCGGCTTCGAGGCCCTGCACGGTGGTGATCGACGGCACCCGGTGCAGCACTGAGGCGGTGCGGATCCGGTAACCGTCGCGGCGCGGTGAACCCCCTACTGTCTCGCCGGACGGGGTATTGAGGATCAGTCCAATCTTGCCTTGGGTGATCAGCTCGACGATGGTCGGCTCTCCGTTCGGGCCGCTGCCCTCCGAATGCTTGCGCACCGGTCGCGCGTCCACCCCGTGCAACGACAACATGGAGGCCGTGCCCTCGGTGGCCAGAATCGTGAAACCGAGGTCGGCCAGACGCTTGATCGGGAAGATCACATTGCGCTTGTCGCGATTGGCGACCGAGACGAAGACGGTCCCCTCAGTAGGCAGGCTGCCGTGCGCGGCGATCTGTGACTTGGCGTACGACATACCGAAGGTCGGTGACAGTCCCATCACCTCGCCGGTCGAGCGCATCTCGGGGCCCAGCAGGGAGTCCATCACCGAACCCTCCAGGGTATGGAAGCGG
>JAAYVP010000076.1 GCA_012517115.1 Brooklawnia sp.
CGACAGTCCTGGCGCCGGTCGCGACGGTCCTGGCACCCCTCGCCCCTGGGTCCGGAACCGGTGGGCCAGCCTGTTCGATCAGCCGGGCGCACTCGTCCTCGACGCCACGCTTGGTATCGGCGAGCAGACGGGCGATCTCGGAGTCGTCCACCGACTTGGCCAGGTAGGCATGCCAGACGCTGGCGCCGAAACGCTTCCGGGGAGAATCGGGGATCGCATGCAGCATGATGTGGCGGAGTCGAGCGGCCGGGTCGTCGGGCAGTTCCTGGTACTCGGCGTGGGCGAAGTCGATCATCGCCGCACACGCGGCGCGCACCAGCGCCTCCCGGCTTCCGAAGTGGTGCTGGATACGCCCGACGGAGACCCCAGCCTGCACGGCCGGCGCGCCGGACGAGAGACGGCGGCTGGCGACCGCCGCTAGCAACCGGAATGGGTGCGCTCGAGCGGGCAGACCAGCACTTTGTGCACCCACTCCGGCCCAGACGCAAGAGCTCGGGGCGTCGACGTCGGCAACGGCAGACTCGGCCGTTGTGGGCGCCGGCGAGTGCGACCCCCGGCGGCTGGACCGTTCCGGAAGCAAGGCTGAGCTACCAGTGGCGGCGCAACGGTAAGAAGATCAAGAAGGCGACCGGCATCAGCTACGCAGGCGGCTTCCGCTGCTGGGCCGTCCGAGGGGCCGTAGGCGAGTGTGGCCGGGCTGAGCCGGCCCATCCCGTTTGGTGAGCCCCAGGTCGCCACCCCCACACCGAGGCGGGATACCATAACCGGGCTGCGGCCCCCGAGCCAAGGTGGCCTCAGCGTCGGTCAACGCACGACCTTGATGTTCAGCTCGGCTGTGCCCAGGGCGGTCCACAGCCGCAGCCACAGCGGCAGGTACATCTCCGGGCCGCGAGCGGTGGTGATGTCGCCGAGGTCGATCACGTCGGTGTGCCCGAGGCTGCGCAACAGGCCGGTGACGACCCGCTTGGCCTCAGGGTCGTCGCCGCTTACGAACACGGTATGGTCCCCGCCGGCCAGCCGACCCGGGTCGGCCTGCAGTTCGCCGTTGAGTGTGTTGAGCGTCTTCACCACCCTGGCCTCGGGGAATGCCCGCTGGATCTGTTCGCCGAGGGAATCGGTGTCCTTCACGAACAGCGTGGGTGGCATCCCGGCGGAGAAGTCCAGCGGATTCGCCACATCCACCAGCACCTTGCCTGCCAGTTGCGCCGCGCCGGCAAGGGTGAGTGCCTCGATGGAACCAGCGCCATTGGTGGCGTTCACGATCAGTTCCCCGTGCCGGGCGGCCTCGGCGTAGCTGCCCAGCCCGACCTTCGGGTGGTCGGCCAGCCATGCCGGGAACGCCGGGTTACCCCAAGCGTCCGGCCCGACTCGCGCCGTGGTCGCCTGCACGTCACGGGTGCCGACCACCACCTGGTGGCCGAGTTCGCTGAGCCGTGCCGCTAGGACCCGGCCGACTGGACCGGTCCCCATCACCGCGATCCTCATAATCACTCCCTTCCCGAGACGCAGACAGGTTCGTCTACCAACAAAGTATCAGACAGGTCTGTCTGCTCAAGAGATGTACAGACCAGTCTGTGTACAATGTGTTGGCGGCAAGGAGGGACCATGAGTGAAGTGGGCGGCAGGCCTTCGGCAGGCCCGGAGACGGCCCGGGAACGAATCCTCGCCACCGCCTTCAGACTGTTCTACGCCCGAGGGCTGCGTGCGGTCGGCGTGGACACCATAATCGCCGAATCCGGCGTAGCCAAGGCCACCTTCTACCGGCACTTCCCAGCCAAGGACGACCTGATCGTGGCCTATCTCGATGAGGTCGACCGGATCTGGACCGGCCAACTGCGTGCCGCTGCCGAGGCCGCTGGCCCAGACCCGGCCGAGCAGTTGGTCGGACTCTTTGACGCGCTGGCTACCGCCTGCCGACGTCCGGGCTACCGCGGCTGCGCCTTCATCAACGCCGCCGCCGAGAGCCAGCCGGGCACGCCGGTTCACCAAAGAACCGTCGCCCACAAGCAAGCCGTGCTCGACTGGGTCACCGACCTCGCCAGGGACGCCGGCGCCACCCAGCCCGAACAACTCGCCCAGGCGCTCACTCTGCTGCTCGACGGAGGTCTGGCCAGCGGTGCGCTCGCCGCCGACCCAAGCACACCCCGCACCGCCCGCGAAACCGCCCGAACAATCGTCCAAGGGGCAATCTGAACGACTCCCCCGCGAACTGGGCCGCTGGGTCGGATCCCTGGCACGAGGGGCAAAAGCATGCACCCGAGAGGTGAGGAGTCGGTCTGACCCGCACCAATCGGCCTCAAGGAGGCTCGGGAGCTGACCGCAACCCGTCCAGGCGAGTACGTCCAGATGGACGCCACGGGCACGCAAAGCCTACGTGCGTGAGATCCTGCAGCTGACCTGGCCCGGAACCCTGTTCCTCCTATGGTGCTTCGAATGGCAACTCACCCCCTGGGAACGCGCCGTCACCGCAATCCTCCCGTTCTGCGGCCTCGCGCTGGCCCCAGGCGAGGTCACCGCCGGCTTCGGCCAGCCTGACGCTCAACGGTGAGGAACTGAGTTCGCTCCGCCCAACGCTGCAAGTCGGGATTGCCGCTAGTTGGAAGAGTCGTGTCGGCCTCATTGTGGGCACCATGCTGCCGCACCACTCCCAATCAACAAGGAGCTTGGAACGGAACTCCCAGACGCCGTTCCGGCCGACCCCGGGGCCACCCACGAACGGCACCGCCAGATCCTCCAGGCCATGAATGTGCAGCACCGACGTCGCCGCACGGCACGCCGCCGTGGACCCTCTGGTGGCGCATCAGGCCTTGACCGATGCGTCCCGTGATCTCAGCAGTCCCCAGACCCGCCCACACTTCTGTGTCTACGCAGGTCAAACCTCCGTTTGCTCACCATCGCCCAGGCCGACGATGTGCGCATCGCCGAGAAACCGAACCGGCCCACTGGCTGTGGGCGGCCGTCATCCTGCTCAGGTGCGGCGGAACGACGCCTGTTCGATGCCCCGGATGGCGACCGGGCGCCGGAGTCCGAAGTCGTGCTGCAGGGCGGCGATTCGATCGAAACCGCGCTGACTTACCGCGAACATCGTCGCGACCTGACCGTTTTCGAACCAGCCAACCCTGATGCCGAACGGTGCCAGGTAGCCGTCGAGGGTGGCCGGTGAATCGATGCTCGTGTCGTCGCGGTTGGGGTTGTAGTCGTCGCTGGTCCAGGTTTCCAGGTGGCCGTGGGACGCCGCCAGCGCCCTGAGGTCGACCCCTGGCCAGCGTCGAGCCACGACCTGGCAAAACCAGGCGAAAATGTCCGCCGGAGGGTCGTCCCAGTTCCAATCGGAGAGGTAGTCGTGCGCGGCCAAGGAGTTCCACAAGGCGGACCAGTGGCTGTACTGGGCGACCACCGTTTGATCCTTGGCGACCAGGAGGTCGGTGGGTTTGTCGTCGATTTCGATGCTCACCTCGGGGTCGTCGTCGGTGAGCGCGGCGGCTAGGGCGGCCACGGCCTCCAAGTCGTACGTCCGGGCCTCCTCGGCCAACTGCTCGTCCCGGCTCACGACTGGTGCGGGAGGCGACCATGTTTGCTTGGCAAAGATGAGGTAGCCGGCGCAACCTGCGGCGGTCGCGAACAGCAAAACGGTGACCCAGACGCTCTCCCCCGCCCGCTGGGCCATGACGCCGGCGAACGCGGCGGCCACTCCCATCAGGGCCGTGCCGCCGAGGCTCAGCCATCTGTGGAACCTGTTCAACACGTTGCTACCTCCACGCTCGCGGTCTCGCCGTCGACTGTGAATCTGCTAGAAAAGTCCGTCAGATCGTCCGGCTGGCGGACAGGAGAAGTCGGCGCACTCAAGACCACTTTATGGGTGAGGGCGTTGGAACAACCGGGAGACTACGCGCGATCGGGGCGAGTGTAGGCTTGTGACATGCCGCGACCGGCCACGAAGGACGACCTGCTGACTGCCGCAAACATGGGCTTCGCTAAATTGCAGGGCCAACTCGACGCGATGCCGCCCGCCGCGCTCGAGGCTGAGTTCGCGTTCGACGATCGCGATCGCAACGTTAGAGATGTCCTCGTGCACCTGTACGAGTGGCACCGGTTGCTGCTCGAGTGGATCAAGTCGAACACCGCCGGCCGCCCGCAGCCGTTCCTGCCCGCGCCGTACAACTGGAAAACCTACGGGCAGATGAACGTTGAACTCCGGGCCAAGCACCAAGACACTCCGCTGGCCGCGGCTCGCACGCTGGTCACCGAATCGCATGCCGAAGTGATGCGGATCATCGCCGGGTTCTCGAACGAAGACCTGTTCACCAAGCGGCGGTTCACTTGGACCGGCACCAGCACGCTCGGCAGCTACTGCGTCTCGGTGACGTCGAGCCACTACGACTGGGCGTTGAAGAAGATCAAGCGGCATCGCTCAACCGCCGGCCATCCGTAGCCGGGGCACTGGAACAGAGGGATCCGAACCACCGACCGACGCCCGAAACCGCCGCGCTGCCGGCTACGGTGGAGATCGAGACTATCGTGCGCGGCAACACGCCGATGGCAGTGGCCATCTGGTGTCTGGTGGGAGCGCAGCGCGCGCGGGAACTCTTGCCCACAGGCTGGCCGGCGGCGGAACGGGCCGCCACCCGTTGACCGGGGGCGACTCGCCCGCCGACCGCTTGCCTGAGTAACGGCAGCGAACTCCCGTTTGTCAGGGCTTGTCGGTGGCCCGCGTTTTGCCGGGGTACATGAGCTCCCAGATGGCTGGGGCGGACACTCGTTCCTCAGTGTCTGGCTGTGACCCGTGGCGGGTGACTGTTACCGGGCCGGAGAAGCGCAGGTAGGCGCCGTCGAACCCCACAAGGCGGGCGGCGAGCTTCTTCGGGCCGGTGATCAGGTCGAGGAACTTGCCCGCGAAGATGGTCGACTCGCGGCGGTAGGAGACGTCGTAGCTGTCTTCACCTGGGCCACCGGTATAGGTGTAGCTGTGGAGGTCGCCGACCGGCTTGCCCGTGACTGGGTCGATGTGAATGTCGCTCTTGCTGAAGGTCAC
>JAAYVP010000077.1 GCA_012517115.1 Brooklawnia sp.
ACGCCACTGCGAACTCGTCGATGACCTCAGCGGTGACGATCAGCGGAGGCGCCAACCGCAGCACCGTCGGTCGTGGTGCGTTGATGATCCAGCCCGCGTCCAGCATGGCGTCGGCGACCTGCGGACCGATCTCGGAGGCCAATTCGATGGCACGCAGCAGACCGCGGCCGCGCGCGCCCAGCACCTGCGCGTGCCCCAGCCCGAGGATGGCTCCCGACAGGTAATCCCCCATCGACCGGCTGCGCTCCAGCAGGCCGTCTGCCTCGATCACGTCGAGCACCGCCAGCCCCGCCGCCGCGGCCACCGGATTACCGCCGAACGTGCTGCCGTGGCTGCTCGGCGTGAACAACTCGCCAGCCGGCCCGATCGCGATGCAGGCCCCGATCGGCACGCCATTGCCCAGACCCTTGGCCACGGTGATCAGGTCCGGGTCCAGGCCATCGGCGACCGAAGTGAGCCATTCGCCGCAGCGACCGATGCCGGTCTGCACCTCGTCCACCCACAGCAGCGCCCCGTGCTTGCGGGTCACCTCCCGCACCTGGACCAGATAGCCGTCGGGTGGCACGACCACCCCGCTCTCGCCCTGGATGGTTTCGAGGACGACCGCGGCGGTGCTGTCGTCCACCGCTGCCGCCAGGGCGTCGGAGTCGCCGTAGGGCACGAAGATGACCTCGCCGGGCAGCGGCTCGAAGGGTTCGCGATATTTGGCGGTCGAGGTGAGCGCGAGTGAACCCATCGTCCGGCCGTGGAACGATCCGTCCATCGCGACCAGCTTGGTGCGTCCGGTCAACCGGGTGGCCTTGAAGGCTGCCTCGTTGGCCTCCGTGCCGGAGTTGCCGAGGTAGACCCGGGCCGCCTTGGTCGGGTCACCGCCGGTAGCCAGCCGCGCCAGCCGCTCGGCCAGGGCGATCTGCGGCTGCGAAGCGAAGATGTTGCTGGTGTGGCCCAGGGTGGCGAGTTGGTGGGCCACCGCCGCCACGACCGCCGGATGAGCCTGTCCGAGGCCGGTTACCGCGATACCGCTGAACATGTCGGTGTACTGGTTGCCGTCCGCATCCCACAGATGCACGCCCTGGCCGCGGACGAAGATCCGCTTCGGCAGGCCGAAGTTGTGCATCATGGTGGCGTCGTAGCGGGAGATCCAATCTTGCTGGTCAGTCATCATGCTCCTGTGGATGGTTGGTGATCATGGTCCCGGCACCCTCGTTGGTGAAGATCTCCAGCAGCAGGGCGTGCTTGACTCGGCCGTCGATGATGGTTGCCCGGTCGACGCCGCCCTCGACTGCGCGCAGGCAGGCCTCCATCTTGGGACGCATCCCGGACGCCAGACTCGGCAGCATTTCGCGGACCTCGGCTGGGGTGACCTGGGTGATCACCTCTGCCGAGTTCGGCCAGTCCGCGTACAACCCGGCCACATCGGTCAGCATCACCAACCGCTCGGCGTTCAGCGCCACGGCCAGGGCAGCCGCGGCGGTGTCAGCGTTCACGTTGTAGATCAAGTCGTCGGGGCCGGGGGCGACGGTGGCGACCACGGGGACGCGCCCGGCCTCGATCAGGTCGAGTACCGCGGCCGGGTTGACCGATGCCACATCGCCGACCTGGCCGAGGTCGACCTCCTCACCGTCCACCTCGATCAGCTTCGGCACTGCGGTGAACAGGCCAGCGTCCTCACCCGACAACCCGACAGCGAAGGGTGCGTGGCGGTTGATCAGGTTGACCAGTTCTCTGCCTACCTGACCGACCAGGACCATCCGGACTACGTCCATCGCCTCGGGGCTGGTAACCCGCAGCCCGGCACGGAACTCGGACTTGATTTCGAGACGACCCAGCATTGAACTGATCTGCGGTCCACCGCCGTGGACCACCACCGGCTTCACCCCCGCCTGCCGTAGGAAGACGATGTCTTGGGCGAAGGCCAGCTTCAGTTCGTCATCGATCATGGCGTTGCCACCGTACTTGATCACGACGATCTTGCCCGCGTACTGCATCAGCCAGGGCAGTGCTTCTATCAGCGTGCCGGCCTTGGCCACCAGTTCGGCGTCGTTGTATACCCGCTGCTCAACCATCAGGAGCTGTACTCCGCGTTCTCTTTGACGTAGTCGTAGGTGAGGTCGTTGGTCCAGATCGTGGCGGCTGCCTGCCCGGCGTGCAGGTCGACCAACACGTGGCACTCACGTGGGGTGAGGTCGACCAGGGCGCGGTCATCGCCCAGCCCGCCGCCACGGCAGACCTGGACGCCGTTGATGCTCACGTCGAGTTGATCTGGGTCGAACGCTGCCCGGGTCACCCCGGTCGCCGACAACACACGTCCCCAGTTCGGGTCATTGCCGAAGATCGCGCACTTGAACAAGTTGCTGCGTCCGATGGAGCGGGCCACCTCGAGGGCGTCGTCCTCGCTTGCCGCGCCGACGACCTCAATGGCGATGTCGTGGGTCGCACCCTCGGCGTCGGCGATCAGCTGCCGAGCGAGACTCCAGCAGACCCGCGCCAGGTTCGCGGTGAACTCACCCGGCTCGGGAGAGATGCCGGACGCGCCGCTGGCCAACAGCAGGACGGTGTCGTTGGTCGACATGCAGCCGTCGGAGTCGATGCGGTCGAAGGTCAGGCTGGTGGCTTGTTCGAGGCTCGCCTGCAGGACCGGTGAGTCGACGACCGCGTCGGTAGTGAGGACGACCAGCATGGTGGCCAACCCGGGAGCCAACATGCCGGCTCCCTTGGCCATCCCCCCGATCGTGTAGCCGCCGGCGCCCTGGGCGGACGCCTGCTTGGGCACGGTATCGGTAGTCATAATGGCGCGCGCAGCGTCGTCGCCACCATCGGCTGTCAGCGCCCGCTGCGCCAGATCGACGCCGGACAGCAGCGCCTCCATAGGTAGTCGGACGCCGATCAGACCAGTCGAGCAGACCCCGACGGCGCCCGGCTCGCAGCCGACCACCGACGCGACCCGATCGGCGGTGGCGACGCTATCCAGGTAACCGGGGCGTCCGGTGCAGGCATTGGCGCCGCCGGAGTTCAACACGACTGCCTGCAGTTGGCCGTCTGCGATCGCCTGCCGCGACCAGGCCACCGGGGCAGCGAAGACGCGGTTCGAGGTGAAGACGCCGGCCGCGTCGAAACGAGGGCCCTGGTTGACGACCAGCGCCAAGTCGGGCCGTCCATTGGACTTGATCCCGGCCGCCACGCCAGCGGCCAGGAAGCCCTGGGCTGCGGTGATGCTCACGGTGCCACTCCGATCGTTGACAGTCCAGCAGTCTCCGGCAGGCCGAGGGCCAGGTTCATCGCTTGGATGGCACCGCCGGCGGTGCCCTTGGTCAGGTTGTCCAGCGTCCCGACCGCAACCAGTCGGCCGGCGGACTCATCGACGGTCACCTGCACCTGGAACCCGTTGCTGCCCAGCACCGACTTCGACGCCGGCCACTGGTCAGCAGGCAGCACGGTGCAGAATGGTTCTTCCGCGTAGGTGTCCCGATACACCTGCTGAACCGCTTCGGCGCCATGGCCGCTGATCGGCGCCGTGACCACCGCGAGGATGCCCCGCGAGATCGGCGCAAGCATCGGGGTGAAGCTGACTGTCGGCGCTACCGCACCGAGCAGTGCCATGTTCTGCAAGATCTCGGGCACATGCCGGTGCACACCGCCAACGCCATAGGCGCTCAAGGAGTTGAATAGCTCGCTGCCCAGCAGGTGGGGTTTGGCTGCCTTGCCGGCGCCGGAGGTGCCGGACGCGGCAGCGACGGTTACGTCGTGGCCGGTGATCAGCCCGGAAACCAGCGCCGGCAGCAGCGTCAGCGTAACCGTGGTCGGGTAGCAGCCCGGCACCGCGATGCGCTTGGCCCACCTCAGTTGCTGGCGGGCACCGGGCAGTTCGGGCAGGCCATACGGCCAGGTGCCGGCGTGCTCGGATCCGTAGAACTTGCGCCACTGGTCAGCATCGCGGAGCCGGAAATCGGCGCCACAGTCGATGACCAGCACATCGTCCGCCAGCTCGGCGGCCACCTTTGCCGATGCGCCATGCGGCAGCGCGAGGAAGACCACATCGTGGCCTGACAGGTTCTTAGCAGTGCTATCGAGGACATCTCGGTCGCCAAGTTGGGGCAGATTCGGCAGGTGGACGCCCAGCTTGGTCCCGGCGTTGGAATGCGCGGTCAGGGCGCCGATGCTGATCTCGGGGTGCCCGGCGGCCAACCGCACGATCTCTCCGCCCGCGTAGCCGGTGCATCCAGCCACTGCTATCGAATAGGTCATGGCATAACTATGTCGTTGCTTCAATAGTTATGCAAGTTTCGGAGAGTCTCGGCCCCCTTGACCAACAACTGCAGGCCAAGCTCGAACCCGGCGTCATCCAGCGCCTCCACAGGGGCGGCCAGGACACCCACCCGGAGCAGATTCTGCCGGGTCTGCTCCTGCATGACATGGCCCAGGACGAAATGGGTAGTCGCGCGGGCAGCCCGTTGCGCGTCCGGCGGCAGCCAGCCCGCAGACTCGAAGACCCGAGCGGCCGAACCGTCCGGACCGCGCTCCCCCAGTCCGACGGCCAACGTCGCGGCCACCAGTTCGGCCGCGTCCCGATGACCGAGCAGGACGCTTCGCAGGTCACGCGCCCAGCCGGCCAAGGAACCCCCGAACTCTCCCTTGGGCGGCTCAGCCTGGGCCGACAGAATCGCGTCCGAGACCTCGGCGAGCAGAGTCTGCTTGTTCGCGAAGTGCCAGTAGATGGTGGCCGCCTGGACGCCCACAGCATCGCCGATTCGGCGCATCGACAAGTCGGCGAGGCCGAATTCGTCGAGGATCCCGAGGGCGGCCGCAACGATGACTTCCCGGTTGACTGCCACATGCCGACGATACCGTCGCTGCGCGCAGACAAGTACTCTTGGGAAGTCGCATCAGACAGAGGCGACGCTTGAAAGGCGGAAAGATGTCGAAGTACCAGCAGGCGACCCGACTGCAGGGCGTGCGCTACGACGTGCGTGGCCGCAACATGGTTGAGGCGCAGCGCATGGTGGCCGAAGGGCAACGGGTGCTGCACCTGAACATCGGAAACCTCGCCCCGTTCGGCTTCTCCGCCCCCGAATCGATGGTCCGTAGCGTCGTCGCCCACCTGAACGAGTCTGACGGATACTCTGACGCCCGCGGCCTCTACTCCGCTCGCACGGCGGTGGCCAACTACTACCAGACCCAAGGTCTGGAGGTCGACGTGCCTCAAGTACTGATCGGCAATGGCGTCAGCGAGTTGATCTCCATGGTCCTGCAGGCCATGACCAACATCGGCGACGAAATCCTGATCCCGGCGCCCGACTATCCACTGTGGACCGCTCAGACGAACCTGTCGAGCGGGCGAGCAGTGCACTACCTGTGCGACGAGTCGAACGGCTGGCAGCCCGATATCGCCGATATCAAGGCCAAGATCACCCCGCGCACCAAAGCGATCGTCATCATCAACCCAAACAACCCCACCGGAGCGGTTTACACACGTGAACTGCTGCAGCAACTGATCGACCTGGCGCGGGAACACGAGTTGATCGTGCTCGCCGACGAGATCTACGAAAAGGTCATCTACTCTGGCGCGCACGTACACGCCGCCAGCCTGTGCGGGGATGACGTGCTTTGCTTCACCTTCTCGGGCTTGTCGAAGGCCTACCGCGCGTGCGGTTGGCGGGCCGGTTGGCTAGTGGCGACCGGACCGTTGGACGCCGCGTCCAATTTGCTGGAAGGGCTGCAACTGCTGGCGAACATGCGGATGTGCGCCAACGTGCCCGCCCAGCATGCCATCCAGACGGCGCTGGGCGGCTACCAGTCGATCGACGACATGGTCAAGCCGGGCGGTCGCTTCCACGACCAGTTGGATCTTGCCTATCGCCTGCTCAACCAGATCGAGGGCATCAGTTGTGAGCCAGCACAAGGCGCGCTTTACCTGTTCCCGCGGCTGAACAACGAACTCTTCGACATCGACGACGACGAAGAATGGGCGCTCGGTCTGCTCAAGTCGAAGAAGATCCTGGTCAGCCACGGCCGCGGCTTCAACTGGCCGCACCCCGACCACTTCCGACTCGTCGCGCTGCCAGAGGAAGCTGTGCTGCGGGAGGCAATCGGACGGATCGCCGAGTACTGCGAAGAGACCCGCATCGACTGATCGGCTCGGTGATCAGGCCCGCTGCACAGCTCCGCAAACCTGCGCAGCCCGATCAACCGCAGCTTGGCGCGACTTGGCTGCCTCCGCCTCGGTGAGCGTGCGGTCCGCGGCCCGGAAGCCGAGCGCAAACGCCAGCGACTTCTTGCCGTCGGCGATCTGAGCCCCGGTGTAAATGTCGAAGAGCCGGACGGATTCCAGCAACTCCCCTCCACCCTCGACCAGCGCCTGCCTCACCGCGGCTGCCGGCATGTCGTCGTCCACGACCAGCGCAACATCCTGCTTGGTCAGCGGGAACGGCGAGATCGGATGCACCTCACCGCCGCGCGGCGCGGCGGCGATCAGCGCGTCCAGGTCGAACTCGACGGCGCAGGCCCGCTCCGGCAAACCATAGGCCTTGATCACTTTCGGGTGCAGTTCGCCCGCATGACCGAGGACCACCTCGTCGTCCCCGGAACCCACGAAGAGCTCGGCGCATCGTCCTGGATGCCACGGCTCTCGCTGGGTGGCCCGCCGACCCAAATCCATCCCCAAGGTGGCCGTGGCGATCTGCGCGAGATACACCGCATGACGCCAATCCGCCTTCTCAGCTGGCCCCTGCCAACCGGACGGCACCCAGCTGCCAGCCAAGACACCGCCAACCATCCGGGGTTGATCAGGCAGGTTACCGGTCACTGCGGCGATCTCAGCCGGGCTGGGGCGCCGGGAGACGTCCGGCATCGGCGCGGCACCCCGGTTGTTGGCCAAGAAAACTGCGCCGCACTCGAAGACGGCCAGGTCGTCCTGGCTGCGCGAGGTGTTCCGGGCCACCGCGGCGAACAGGCCGGGCAGCAGGGTGGTACGCATGAACGGTTGCGTGTCGGCCAGCGGATTAGCTAGCCGCACCGTGGCGCGGCGAGGATCATCGGCGGCCAATCCGAGCCGGTCCAACTCATCGGTACTGATGAACGGCAGCGTGAGCAGCTCCACGAAACCAGCGGTGGCAAGCGCGTTCAGCACCGAACGCCGAGACCGTTGCGCGAACGTGTATCCGGTGCCTGGCGGAGCGGACGGCACCGATGGCCGTACCACACCGAAACCCACCTTGCGTCCGACCTCCTCGACATAGTCGTACTCGTCGACAAGATCGGGACGCCAGGTGGGTGGCACCAGACGCAGCCACTCGCTGCCCGTGCCTTCGCCCGGTCCGGTAACCCTGACCCCGGACGCCCGCAACACCTCGACTACCTGCTCAGCGCTGATCGGCGCGCCCAGGATACGGGCGGGCAGGTCGGCACGGATGCGCTGGACGGGCATCGCCGGCGCCTGACCGACCACCGTGTAGGCGTCGGCGACCGTACCGCCGCCGAGTTCGGCCATCAGTCGGGCCGCCATCCGGGCAGCGGCCAGCGGCAGCGCCGGATCGACGCCACGCGAGAAGCGAGCGGACGCCTCAGACGGCAACTTGTGCCGACGGAAAGTGCGTCCAATGGACACCGGGTCGAAACGCGCCGCCTCAAGGACAATGTTGCGGGTGGTCGGTGTCAACTCGGTGGTCTGCCCGCCCATCACGCCGGCCAGGCCGATAGGCCCGGAGTCATCGGTGATCAGCAGGTCGTCGGGCGACAGCTTCCGCTCGACATCATCGAGGGTCGTCAATCGCTCTCCCTGCGTGGCCTGCCGGACCACGATCGGCCCCCGAAGCCGGTCACCGTCATAGGCGTGCAGCGGCTGCCCAGACTCCAGCATCACGTAATTGGTGATGTCAACTTCAAGGCTGATCGAACGCATCCCGGCAGCCACCAGCCGAGCCGCCATCCAAGTGGGCGTGGGGGCGTTCGGGTCGACATCGTTGATCGTCAGCGCAACGAAGACCGTGCAGTTCTCAGACTCCAACCTGATCGGGTAGCCACCCTCGGTGGGGCGCACATTGCCGATCAGGTAGGGGTCGGTGAAGGCCACCCCAAACGCTTGAGCGGTTTCACGAGCGACGCCGCGCATGCTCAGGCAGTACCCGATATCGGGGGTGACATCGATCTCCAGGACCTCGTCGCGGGCCTGTAACACGTCCATGGCATCGGCACCCAGCGTCAGCGGTTGGCCGTTGACCTGGGCGGGGAGCACCATGATGCCGTCATGGTCGACCCCGAGACCAAGCTCGTCCTCAGCACAGATCATGCCGTCGGAGACTCTCCCGTAGGTCTTGCGCGCGGTGATCTCGAAGCCGCCAGGCAGCACGGCGCCGGGCAGCGCCACCACCACGTAGTCACCGCTTTCGAAGTTGCGGGCACCGCAGATGATCCCGCGCGGCGCCAACTCGCCGACGTCTACCTGGCACCAGCGAATCACCTTGCCGTTGCGCTGCGGCTGCTCAGTGAACTCCAGGACGCGTCCCACCACCACCGGTCCGCTGACATCGGCGCCGGTGACCTCGATGCGTTCCACCTGCAGGCCCGCGCGGGTGAGCGCGTCCGCGACCTGAGCGGTGGTGACGTTGGCGGGCAGCGTGATCAGTTCACGCAGCCATGACATCGGGACCCTCATCGGGCACCTCCTCGCAGCGAACGGGGAAAGCGGACGTCGCCTTCGACGAAGTCACGCAGATCTGGGGCGTTGTTTCGGAACATCACCGTACGGTCCACGCCCATGCCGAACGCGAAACCCGAGTAGACATTGGTGTCGATTCCGGCGGCCTTCAGGACGCGCGGGTTGACCACGCCGCAGCCGCCCCACTCGATCCAGCCCTCCGACTTGCAGGTGCGGCACGGACGGTCGGGGTTGCCGACCGACTCGCCGTGACAGACGAAGCACTCCAGGTCCATCTCGGCGCTCGGCTCAGTGAACGGGAAGTAGTGCGGGCGCAGTCTGGTACGGACGTCGCCGAACATGGCCTTGGCGAGGTGATCAAGGGTGCCCTTCAGATGACCCAGATGGATGCCCTTGTCGACTGCCAGTCCCTCGATCTGGTGGAACATCGGCAGATGCGTGGCATCGTATTCGTCGGCGCGAAAGACCTTGCCGGGGCTCACCATGTAGATGGGCACGTCACGGCTGAGCAGGGTGCGCATCTGAACCGGCGAGGTTTGGGTGCGCAGCAGTTTGCGGTCGGACGGCGGATCGACGAACAGCGTGTCGGTCAGGCCGCGGGCCGGATGCACCTCCGGCATGTTCAGCGCGTCGAAGTTCAGCCATTCCGATTCGAGTTCGGGCCCCTCGACGACCTCCCAACCCATCGAGATGAAGACATCCGACATGTCGTTCAGCAGCGCGGTCACCGGATGCAGTGCGCCGACCGGATGCAGGTCGACCGGCAGCGTCACGTCGACCCGCTCGGCCAGCAGCGTCGCCTCGAGTTCGGCCGCATCCACCTCAGCCTGCCGGGCGGCCAACGCCTGATTCACCCGCCCACGGGCCTGACCGACCAGTTGGCCGGCGTGCTTTCGCTGGCCCGGTTGGAGTGTCCCGATGGCGCGGTTCGCCAGCGCCAGCGGCGACTTCTCGCCCGCATGGTCGATGCGCACCTGCTTGAGCTGCGCGCTGGTCTTGGCGGCGGCGATGGCGTCCAGTGCCGTGTCGACCAGGCCGAGCACGTACTCGGTGTCGAGTGGGTCGGGTTGACGATCTGTGATGGTTGAGGCGGTCATGGCTCCCCTCGGTTGTCTGTGGTGTCGGCGAGTGCCGCGTCCGCCGTGCGCGCGGGCATACCGTGGTCAGTCTAGTGAGCCACCACCGATGCGCGAACAAGCACAGCAGTGATGAACACACCTACCGGCCATCTAATGGGTGCAGTTGTTGTCGGTCTGAGGCGTTTTCTGCACCCAGTGGGGCCCGGCGCTGAGCAATGGCGGTTGCGTACAGGCAGACGGCGGCAGCAGTCGAGAGATTGAGGCTCTCTGCGCGCCCCCACATCGGGATCGAGACCACCTGGTCTACCTCGGCCAGCAGCTCGGCAGGCAAACCCCAAGCCTCATTGCCGAAGACCCACGCCGTGGGACGTGTCAGCCCGCCAGCAGCAGCAAGTTCGTCCAGATGATCGCCCCCGACATCAGCGGCCAGCACCTGAAGGCCAGCGGCGCGGGCCCAGCCGATGGCATCGCCGAACGCCACGCCTTGCGCCACCGGCAGATGGAAGACGCTGCCCACCGAAGCCCGGACGGTCTTGGGGTTGCTTCGTTCGACCGAGCCGTGGGTCAGCACGACCGCGTTCGCCCCGAACGCGTCCGCACAGCGAATCACCGTGCCGGCGTTGCCGGGATCACGCACCTGCGCACAGATCACCACCAACTGCGGACGCGACGGCAGGTCGGTGAGGGCAACGGGCAAGTCACGGACAATCGCGAAAACACCCTGCGTAGTGACCGTGTCAGCGAACTGCGAGATCTCGGACGCGGGGGCCTGCACAACAGGTAGGCCGGTCGCGAGCCGCAGCAAGTGTGCGTGCCGGGACGGATCGTCCACAATGAGCAGCCGCACCAAGCCAGGCTCGGCCAGCGCCTCCCGCACTGCCTGGGTGCCCTCGACGAGGAACTCGCCGGCCGCCTCGCGTCCCTTGCGCGCCAACAACCGACGGACCGACCGGACCTGCCCCTTTGAGATTGGCGCGAGGTCGATCGGCCCGTCGAAGTGGCTAGTCACTGCCTCAGGCGACGACGGCCGGCTGGTTGGCTTTGGCAACCTCTACCAGGCCAGTGAACGCCGCCGCATCGTTGACGGCCAGCTCGGCCAGCATCTTGCGGTCGACCTCGACGCCGGCGTTCTTCAGCCCGTTGATGAACCGGTTGTAGGTCATACCGTTCTCGCGGCAGGCGGCGTTGATCCGCTGGATCCACAGGCCGCGGAAGTCGCGCTTCTTGGTGCGGCGGTCGCGGTAGGCGTAGGTGCTCGAATGCAGCGACTGCTCCTTGGCCTTGCGGTACAGCCGAGACCGCTGGCCGCGGTAACCGGATGCCTGTTCGAGCACCTCGCGGCGCTTCTTGTGTGCGTTGACTGCGCGCTTGACGCGTGCCATTTTCGTGCTCCTCGTGTGGTTCTGTTTGGTGAGGGACTCGCGGAGGTCCCGCTCAGCCGCGCTTCGACTTGGGCTTGTAACCGCCCATCAGCCGCTTCATCTTCTTCGCGTCGGCACCCTCCAGGACACCGTCCACGCTCAGTCGGCGAGTGCGCCGCGACGGCTTGTGCTCGTTCAGGTGGCCCTTGCCGGCACGCTTGTGCTTTAGCTGGCCATTGCCGGTCAGCTTGAACCGCTTCTTAGCACCGGAGTGCGTCTTCATCTTCGGCATGGTGCCGCTCCATTCTCTCAGTCGTCCGGACGCGTACTGGCGCTCCCGGGCAGGGCCTCATTCGCGTGGGCCCGGTGGTCTACAGGTCGATATCGGGGTCCATGTTGTCTGACGGTCCCCGCTTTCTCTTCGGCTGGCCGGCACCCTGCGCGCGCAGTTGCGCCTCGACGCGCCGCTCCTCCGCGGCAGCAGCCAGCCGCTCGGCGGCCTTACGTTCCCGCTGCGCGGCCTCCTCTGCACGGGCCTCGCTCTTCTTGCGCGTCGGGGCCAGCACCATGTGCATGTTGCGGCCCTCTAGCCGGGGCGCTTGTTCCACCACACCATCCGCCGATACGTCTTCGGCCAACTGCTTGAGCAGGTTGACGCCAAGCTCGGGACGCGACTGTTCGCGGCCTCGGAACATGATGGTGATCTTCACCTTGTCGCCGCCCTTGAGGAAGCGCACGACGTGACCCTTCTTGGTCTCGTAGTCGTGATCGTCGATCTTGGGCCGCAGCTTCATTTCCTTGATGACGGTGTTGGCCTGGTTGCGGCGCGACTCACGGGCCTTCTGGGCGTTCTCGTACTTGAACTTCCCGTAGTCCATGAGCTTGCAAACCGGCGGCCTGGCGTCCGGGGCGACCTCGACCAAGTCGAGATCGGCCTCACGGGCAAGCTGCAGTGCTTGCTCCAGCCGAACGATGCCGACCTGCTCGCCCTGCGGCCCGACCAAGCGCACTTCTGGCACCCGGATCCGCTCGTTGATGCGGAATTCGTTGCTGATGGCTTCTCCTCCAATGCCTGTTGGTTGTGCCGAACGGTTCTCCAACGGACGCGGTAACCACCCGCCAAAAGAAGAAGGCCTCCGCGGATGCGAAGGCCTGACACACAGCTGTTGCCGGACGACGCTCGTCCGAGCCTCCAGCGAGACGCTGGAACTGCGTTTACCGACCTGGGGCCTGCTTGATTCGTGCGGCCATAGGTGGAGGGTCAGGGCCCTCACTTCGTTGGAGCCGATCCGTCGGGGACCGATCAGCCCCGTAAGCCTAGCCCATCGCTGCTTTCAAGCCCAACTCGGAGGTTGCCTGTGACAGGCTTTCGCCATGAGTGACACAGTGATCATCAGTCTCGTCAGCACCGGTTTGGGGATCATAGCGGCGCTTTGGGCGCTGCTGATGTGGAACTCGCGGCAGAGTCCCCGCTACATCGTCCGAGCGGTGGGCATCGTCCTGGTCGTGGTCGGGGCCTTCGTCACCGGTCTTTCGGACCTGCTGCTGCAAGGTGTGCGCGGAGTGATCGACTGGGTCCGCCACAAGCCGATGGACACCGTCACCTGGGTGGGGGTCGGCGTGGGAGTGCTCGGAGTGGTTGCCTTCCTGATCGGCGGTTTCATCAAGGCACCCACCCGCGAAGAGGCCAAACAGCGCCTCGCCGCCCGGGCCGCCAAGGATCGCGAGCGGCTGGCCGCGCAAGCAGCGAAGATCGACAAGAAGCAGGCCAAACAGGCGCCGACCACGCCTCCGCAGCCCCCGCCACTGCCGTCCGCGTCCCAACAAGCCGGGCCCGCCGGCTCGACTCCGGCCAACGCGGACGACGAGGTCACCAACATCTTGAAGAAGCACGGGATCGAGTGACAGGAGCAGCACTCCATCTCGCGGAGCGCATCAAAGACGGCAGGCCGACAACTCTGAGACCAAGATCGCGCGGGCGCCCAAGTCATGCAGGTCGTCCATCAGCAGCTGGTGGTCTTTCGCCGGCACGAGCGCGCGGACTGCCACCCAACCCGGCTTCGCCAGCGGCGAGACGGTGGGGCTCTCCAGCCCGGGGGTGAGCGCGGACGCTTGATCCAGCAGATCGGCCGGGATGTCGTAGTCCATCAAGACGTAGTTGCGGGCCACCAGGACGCCGGACAGCCGCTGCAACAAGTGCTCTAGCGCCACCCGGTCGACGTCACCGCGGCTCGCTGGGCGGCGCACCAAGATGGCCTCCGAGACCAGAATCGCCTCACCGAACAGTTCCAGACCTGCCCTGCGCAAGGTGGTACCGGTCTCTACCACGTCGGCGATCACGTCGGCGACGCCAAGCCGGATGGACGACTCGACGGCCCCGTCGAGGTGGATCAGGCGGGCGTCCACACCTCGCTCGGCCAGGTACGTGCGCAGCAGACCGGGGTAGCTGGTGGCCACTCGCTTACCGGCTAGGTCATCGACCTGGTAGTTGGAGCCGGCGGGTGCAGCGAAACGGAATCGGCTGCCGCCGAAGCCGAGCGTCATGATCTCTTCGGCGTCGGCACCGGAGTCCAACAGCATGTCTCGCCCGGTGATGCCCAGGTCGAGCGTCCCCTCGCCGACGTAAACAGCGATGTCGCGGGGCCGCAGATAGTAGAACTCGACCTTGTTGGCCTCGTCAACCAAGACCAGGTCCTTCAGATCGCTGCGCTGCCGGTAACCGGCCTCGGTCAGCATGGCGGCAGCGGCTTCGGAAAGCGAACCCTTGTTGGGCACGGCGATCTTGAGCAAATCAGGCACGGTGGGCTTCCTTGTCGACTCGGGTGCAGTGGCAGGTCACAGGTATCGGTAGATGTCGTCGGGGGTGAGGCCGAGCTTCACCATCATGGTCTGCACGTGGTAGATCAGCTGACTCATCTCTTCGGCGGCCGCCTCAGCGCTCTCGTACTCGGACGCCATCCAGACCTCAGCGGCCTCTTCGACGATCTTCTTGCCGATCGTGTGCACGCCAGCGTCCAGACGCGTCAACGTGCCCGAACCCTCGGGCCGAGTGGCGGCGATCTCGCTCAGCTGAGCGTACAACTCCTCGAATGACTTGCTCACGGCCATCAGCGTAGTGCAGCCCAGGCGACGCCTGGGTCCATGGGTCACCGCCTGAACGGCTCAGACGAGGCGGACGGCCTGCTTGATCTCGGCGACCATCCGAGGACGCACGCTCAGCTCAGTGACCCCAAAGCCGATCAGCGTCGCGATGGCCGATGGGTCGCTGGCCAGGTCACCGCAGACCGCGATCGGCACGCCCTGCAGTCCGACACAGGTCGCCTGCACTAGGTCGAGGACGGCCGGGGCGTCCTGCCTGGCAAGGTCTCGGACCGTACCGTTAGTGCGGTCTGCGGCCTGGGTGTACTGGCTGAGGTCGTTGGTGCCGATGCTGACGAAATCGACCAGTCCGGCAAAGTCCGCAGCCCGGATGGCGGCGGCCGGTACCTCGACCATCATCCCGAGCGGAATCGGGGACACGCCTAGTTCTGAGCGCACCTGTTCGAAAACGCTGCGCGCCCAAACCACCTCTTCGGGCACCGTGACCATCGGCAGCATCAGGCGAACCTCGACTTGTCGGGAGGCCAGCAAGACCGCCCGCATCTGGTCGGCGAACAGCTCTGGCAGCCGACGCATCAACCGGATGCCTCGCTCCCCCAGCGCCGGATTGTCTTCGAAAACGCGCGGCAGGAACGCCATCGGCTTGTCACCAGCCGGATCCCAGCTCCGCACCGTGATCGGCCCCCCGATCGCCTGACCAACGCGGACCAAGATGTCGGTCTGCTCCTCGGTCGACGGTGCACTGGGCGATGCGCCGAACAGCACTTCAGTGCGTACCACGCCGCTGCCTTCGGCACCTTCCCTGGCGGCGACCACTGCGTCGTCCAACGAACCAACGTTCGCCTCGACCAGGATCCGGCGACCATCGGCGGTGAGGGCCGGCTCGTGGGCGCGCGAACGGGCCTGCTCGGCGTCGGTCACCCTGGCGTGATTGCGTTTGTCGAACTCGGCGCGCAACTCGGGGGTGACGTCCAGCCACAGTTCCCGGGTGACCGGGTCGAAAGCGACCAGCGCCCCGTCCGGAAGCTTCTCCGCCTCCGGCCGCCCGGTCAGGATCGGGATGCCCCTGGCCTGCGCCGCCAGCATGCCGTGCCCCGACGATCCGCCGGCCAGCGTGATGACACCTAGGCAGGTGCGGGGGTCGAGTCGCACCGCGGTAGCGACATCGAGTTCCTCCAGCAACCAGATCCGTGCCTCGTCGGGCCCCTGATCGGCCAGCGGCCTACCCATCAGCGCAAGCAGCAGTAGCCGTCGCAGGCTCCGCACGTCCTGGCCCCGCTCCCGCAGGTAGGAATCGGCGAACTGATCGAACTCGTGGGCACGGTCGGAGAGGTATTTCTCAACCGCGTCCACCGCGCTGAACCCGGCGGTGATCAGCCCGACCACGCCGTGCTGCAGTTCGCGGTCGGCCAGCATCATCCGTTGGGCATCGACGATGCCGGCGATGCCGGGCCCACTGTCGCCCAGCCCGGCCAGGAACTCGTCGACAACCGCCACCGCCTCGGTGAACCGAACCAGTTCCTCCTTCGGTGCGGCGGGCTTGTAGCCGGCGGTGGCAGGACGCGCAGTGCTGCGGTTGATCCGGCCCACCACCGTCTGGTGCTCGGCCGCAGCTGGCAGCTCCAGCGAATGGGCGCTGACCCGTTCGACCCGCGGGGTTGCCTGCGACCCGGCGCGAACTGGCCTAGGCGTCAGGTCCTCGCCGAAGTCACGACCGGCCAGCTCCGCCAGCACGTCACGGGCGCGTTCGGCATCCGGACCGGCGAACCGGGCCTCCAGCACCTGCCCCGCCACGATCTCCAACGCCGTGATCCGGCTCAAGCTGTCGGACGGAGCAGGCCCGCGCCCGGTCGTGGCGTTGCTCAACAACACCTCTGCATCCAGCTCGCGCAGTGCGGCGACGATCGCCGCCGCGGGACGCACATGGATCCCATGCGGGTTACGCACGGTGGTTCGCCAGACCACGCGGCGCGGCGGCTTGGTGACCTCGGGCGTCGGGCGGACATCTAGCAGCGGCGGCGCGTCTTGGCCTTCGGCGATGTGCCCGGCCTTTCCGGCAAGCGCATCCCTCGCCTCCCGGTCGACCGCATCCAGCGAGGACCCGGCGGCCGCAGTGACCACGGCAGCCAGCAGGCCTTCCACCAGTGGCGCCGCGCTGATCCGCACCCGATCGGCCACCTCGTCGTCCAAGAACTCGACAGCCAACTCCGAGCTGAGCAGAGCGCTGCCCAGGTCAAGGACGACCAGCACCCCGTCAGGCGAGTCGACCTCTCCGATCGCCAGCGCGATCGCGGCGGCGTCGGTACCCAGACCGCCATCATCGGTACCGGCGGCCACCGCGATCTTCGGGCCTTCGCCGTGGACCATCTGAGTCGCAAAGTCGACTGCGGCTTCGGCGAGCGGACGGCTATGCGAGACGACAACGATCCCGATCATGCCAAGGTCCGCGCCGCCGCCTGGACGAGCAAAGTGCTGCTGGTGGCCCCCGGATCAGCCACCCCGGCGCTGCGCTCACCCAGATAGGAGGCCCGTCCCTTGTGTGCCACCATCGGCACGGTCGCGGCACGTCCCGCGTCGGCGGCCGCAGCCGCGGCCGCCCATGCGTCGTCCGGGTTCGCGTCGAATGCTTCGACTGCTGGCAGCAGCGCGTCGAGCATCGTCTTGTCGCCAGCCGAAGCTTTGCCACGGTCACGGACGCCGTCGACACCGGCGTGCAGAGCCGCCGACCACCCGGCATGGTCGATGGGGCCGTCGTCCGGCAGCGCTGCGGCCAGACGCAGCAGCAGCGTCCCATAGAGTGGGCCGGCCGCGCCCCCGACCTTGCCGATCAGCGTCATCGCCGCCTTCTTGGCGTAGTCGCGGGCGTTGGCGAAGTCAGCTGCGTCGAGTTCGGCGACCGCCTTCATACCGCGAACCATGTTGCCGCCGTGATCGGCGTCACCGATCTGGCGGTCCAGGTCGGTCAATAATGCTTCGTTTGCCACCACGTCGTCGGCGAAGGCATGCATCCAAGCCGCGAACTTCTGGACGGTGAGTTCCGATGTCACCACGTCATCCCGGAAGTCGTGACCGGCGCGTCCCAAAGGCGGAGCATCTCGTCGTCTGCGCGCAGCAGGGTGATCGAGGCGCCGGCCATCTCAAGCGAGGTGATGTAGTTGCCGACCAGACTCCGGGCAACCTGCACGCCGGCAGCGCTGAGCAGGTCGCAGGTCTCTGCGAACAACCCGTAGAGCTCGATAAGCGGAGTGCCGCCCATTCCGTTGCACAGCACGATGACCGGAGCGCCGGTGAAGTCGAAATCGGACAGGATCGGTGTGACCAGCCGACTGGCGAGTTCCTTCACCGGCGCCAACGGTTGGCGTTCGCGTCCGGGTTCGCCGTGGATGCCGATGCCCAACTCGATCTCGTCGTCGGCGAGCTCGAAGGTGGGACGCCCGGCGGCCGGCACGGTGCACGATGTCAGGGCCAGCCCCATGGAGCGGCCGTTGTCTGCGACGCGCTGCGCAAGCTCGGCGAGCTTCGCCAGATCGTAGCCTTCCTCTGCAGCCGCGCCCGCGATCTTCTCGACCAGCACAGTGACACCGACGCCACGGCGTCCGGCCGTGTACAGCGAATCGGTCACCGCAACGTCGTCGGCGGTCAGCACCGAGGCCACCTCGATACCTTCGGCGCCCGCCAGTTCGGCGGCCATCTCAAAGTTCATCACGTCGCCGGTGTAGTTCTTCACGATGTGCAGGACCCCGGCCCCGCCGTTGACCGCAACGGTTGCGGCGAAGACCTGATCAGGTGTCGGCGAGGTGAAAACCTCGCCGCAAGCGGCGGCGTCCAGCATGCCCCGGCCGACGAAGCCACCGTGCATGGGCTCGTGACCCGAGCCGCCGCCCGAGACCAGGCCAACCTTGCCCGGACGTGGCGCGTCGGCGCGGACGACAAGACGGTTTTCGTGGTCGACACGCACGGTGTCTGGGTGCGCAAGTTCAACACCGCGCAACGCGTCAGCGAGCACTGAGCTGGGGTCGTTGATCAGCTTTTTCATGGTGCCCAGTCAATCATCGCGCCGCCGCGTTGCGGGCAGGAAAGCCGCAAGTGAACCGGTGAGGAGGTCAAACAGGCACCACAGTCAGAGCTCGCCTGCCCGGTCGTGAATCGGAGCGGTGGTCGTCGCTGACTGGGGCTACGGGCATCCGACTACCATTGACCCGACCAGCATGGAGGTATTGATGTCAGATCCCCAGCCGACGCGGAAGGCTGACCCGCCCCCGCCCGGCCGTTCCGCGAGTGACGAGCCCCGGCGTCCGTCCCCTTCCGAGGCGCCATCTGGGCCACCCCCGCTGGACGCGCCGAAGCCGTGGCGCACCGAGGGCCTGCCCAGGCAGGGAAAGGACGCCGACGGCGAGGACAAACCGAAGCGAAACAAGAACATCTGGCGCTTCTGGATCATCGCGGGCCTGCTGCTGCTCGCTCTTTGGGGTCTGCTGAGCTGGCAGGACGCGCAGAACGCGCCGCCGACCATCCCCTACACCGAGTTCATCACGCAGGTGCAGGACGGCAATGTCAAGGAGATCTACGCCACCGGCGATACCATTCAGGGCGAACTCAGCACCGAAGCGCAGCTGCCGGACGATGGCAACGACGCCACCACGGAAGGCAAGTACACCAAGTTCACCACCGAGCGTCCGACCTTCGCCCAGGACGACCTGCTGGCCGACCTGCAGCAGCACGGTGCAGTGGTGCGGGCCACCCCGGTGGTCGACCAGCGCGGCCCGATCGCGAACTTGATCTCTTCGCTGGTCTTGTGGGGTGTGCTGATCGGCGTCATGTTTTGGGCCTTCCGGCGCATCGCCAAGGGCGCCGGCGGCATGGGCGCGTTCGGTATGCAGCGCGAAGTCAAGCCCATCGAGAAGACCAAAGTGCGGGTCAACTTCTCCGATGTCGCCGGCATCGACGAGGTCAAGGCGCAGGTGGACGAGATCGTCGACTTCCTGCGGAACCCCGAGAAGTACCGGAAGGTGGGGGCCCGAGCGCCCCGCGGGATCCTGTTGGAGGGCGCGCCCGGCACCGGCAAGACCCTGCTCGCCCGCGCCACCGCAGGTGAGGCGGAAGTGCCGTTCTTCACCGCATCCGCCAGCGAGTTCATCGAGATGATCGTCGGTGTCGGAGCCCAACGCGTCCGGCAGTTGTTCGACGAGGCGAAGAAGGTGGCGCCGGCGATCATCTTCATCGACGAGATCGATGCGATCGGACGCGCCCGCGGCTCCAGCCGCGCGTCCGGCAGCAATGACGAGCGTGAGCAGACGCTGAACCAGATCCTCACCGAGATGGACGGCTTCGACGGCACCGAAGGTGTGGTGGTGATGGCGGCCACCAACCGATCGGATGTGCTAGACCCCGCGCTGACCCGACCCGGCCGCTTCGACCGGGTGATTACGGTGAGTGCCCCCGATCAATTGGGCCGCGAGAAAATCCTGGGCGTGCACACCCGGGAGATCCCGCTCGCCCCAGACGTGAACCTCAAGACGATTGCCCAATCGACACCAGGGGCGACCGGCGCAGACCTGGCGAACCTGGCTAACGAGGCGGCGTTGCGAGCGGCCCGCCGAAACGACACCCTGGTGTACCAGGCGGACTTCACCAACGCATTGGAGCAGATTCAGCTGGGTGTGGAACGCAGCGTGGTAATTCCAGAAGACGAGAAGCGCCGAACCGCTTACCACGAAGGCGGCCATGCGTTGCTCGGCATGCTGCAGAAGGGTGCCGACCCGGTGCGCAAGGTGTCGATCATCCCGCGCGGCCAGGCTCTCGGAGTCACCCTGTCGACCCCGGATACCGACCGATACGGTTACGACGAGCAGTACCTCCGTGGACGCATCGTCGGGGCCCTGGGCGGGATGGCCGCCGAGGCAGTCATCTATGGCGTTACCACCACCGGAGCCGAGTCTGACCTGCGTCAGGCAACCGCGATCGCCCGGCAGATGGTCGGCAAGTGGGGCATGTCACCCAAAGTGGGACCGGTCACGGTGGTCTTCGACGATATGGATCCACGGCAACTAGGTATCTCGGATTCGACACTGTCGGTGGTGGACCAGGAGGTCAAAGGCATCATCAGCGACTGTCACGCGAAGGCAGTGGAGTTGCTGACCCAGCACCGAGAGAAGCTGGAGGCGATCGCCGAGCAACTGCTGCTACACGAGACGCTGGATCAGTCCGAGGTCTACAAGGCGGCCGGCATCGAACGGCCCGGGCCTGACTCCCCGCAAAACGCTCAAGACCCGATGTCCCCCACGATCCCGTCCGGCGAAGGCCCCGACCAGGATGCCGCCGAGGATCGGGGGGCCCGGCGAATCAGCCCGGAAGTCTGAGCCCGATCACCGGTTGCGCGTAGCTCGGGCGTCTGCGGGCGTCCCGGGTCAGCCGAAACGGACGCCCAGCAAGGCGTCCACCGCAGCGGCAACCTGTCGAGGCGCGTCCGGGTCAGTGCCGTCACCGGCCAGTGCGGCCGATGTCCACTCGTCCACCTCGGCCAAAGCGCGTGGCGCGTCCAAGTCGTGGCGCAGGGCCCGTCGGAGGTTGTCGATTATCGGGGCGGCCGGGGTGCCGTGGGACGATGCGAAGGCCGACCGCCAAGCGTCCGCCCGGCGTTGCGCAGAATCGATGTCGGTGGCGAACCACTCCCAATCGTTGCGGTAGTGATGGGCGAGCAGCGCGAGTCTGATCACCGACGCGTCGACCCCCTGCTGCCGTAGCCGTGAGACGAGTTCGAGGTTCCCTCGGGACTTGCTCATCTTCTCGCCGTCCAACCCGACCATCCCGACGTGCACGTAGGAGTGTGCGAACCGGGCGCCGTTGGCGACGCCGCGTCCGACAGCCGCGCACATCTCATGGTGCGGGAAGATCAGGTCGCGTCCGCCGCCCTGCACCGAGAACGTCTCCCCCAGATAGCGCTGGGCGATCGAGGTGCACTCCACGTGCCAGCCGGGCCGGCCGCGTCCATGAGGCGAATCCCAGGCCGGCTCGTCGGCGCGGGCCAGCCGCCACAGCAGTGAGTCGAGGGCGTCGTCCTTGCCCAGGCGCTCCGGGTCACCTCCCCGCTCGGCGAAGATGGCGATCATCTGCTCGCGGGTGAGTTGCGAGATCACCCCGAAGTGTTCGACCGAGGCGCTGCGGAAGTACCAATCGGGGTACTCGTCGTCGGCGACCTGGTAGGCGAGATCCTTGCTCCTGAGATCAGTGATGGTGTCGATGACCAGATGCAGCGTTTCGGTGGCAGCCATGTAGTGCCGCGGCGGCAGGACGCGTAGCGCTGCCATGTCGGTGCGGAACAGTTCGATCTGCTCGGCAGCGAGTTCCTCCCAGTCCTGCCCGGTCTCGGCGGCCCGCTCGAGCAGCGGATCGTCCACGTCGGTGATGTTCTGCACGTAGTCGACGGCAAGTCCAAGGTCGAGCCAGACCCGGTGCAGCAGATCGAACGTCAAGTAGGTGAACGCGTGGCCGAGATGGGTCGCGTCGTAAGGGGTGATGCCGCAAACGTACAGACCGGCGGTGCCCTGCTCGGGGCCCACGATCCGCAGCCCGCGGGTCACGGTGTCGAAGACGTGCGCCCGCCCGTCAAGATCGGGATCGTGACTGGGCGGCAGTATCGGGACCGGGGCGGGGGGCCAAGCATCCATGCGCACAATCTAGCCACGAGACACAACCGGCGAGGCTTGTCCTGCGCCGGTTGTTGTCGCCCATCATTCGGTGCGGCCTAACAGGGGCTTGCGGTAGCCGTTGCTCCGCGGGCACAAGTGGCCATCAGGGGCAATTGGTTGTGAGCAGAACGGGCAGCACGGGGCCAGCGTCTTGAGCAGGATCTCGGTTCGGGTGACGAAGTCGCGGGCTTGGTCAGGGGTGATGGTGACTTCGAGCACCTTGTCGACCGCACAGTTCTCGCCGAGCAGCACGAAATCGTGGTAGACGCCGAATGCATAGAGTTCGACCTGGAGAGACTCGGTTTCCGACAGCCAGGCAATAGTCATGGTGCCCGCCCGGAAATCCTCGTCCAGCGGGACGTCGAGCGGTTCGGAATCGAGGGGCCGATTGTGCCGACCGGCCTCCCGCCTGATGCCCCCGACCTGCTCCAGTTCATCGAGGACGCGTCCCAGATGCTCCGAGAGGGCCTTGATCTGCTGCCGTTCGCAGACCACGCTCGTCATGCGGGATCCTTGCCGCGCCTGGACGAAGAAGATCCGCCGTTCCGGTTCTCCGATGGCCCCGGAGACGAACCGATCCGGAAAGGCGTACCGGTGGGTCAGCTCCATGCACCAAATCTAAGCTCCTGAAGGTCCGCTTGCTGGCAGCGGCGTGCGTCGTGCTGCAATTGAGACCAACCCTGCGGAGGGTCGGCGACAACCCGTTCAATGAGCTAGGACGAAGTGCCGGCGATGGCAAACGGTTGACCTTGAAGCTCGGCCCTGCTGCTGGTCGGGACTAGGCTGACGGTCGATCAATTCCACCGAGGGGAGCACGTATGGGTTGGTTTGAGGCGATCGTGCTGGGCATCGTGCAGGGTCTCACCGAGTTCCTGCCGATCAGTTCCAGCGCGCACCAGCTAATCGTCGGCCAACTCTTCTTCGCCGGACACGACCCAGGTGCCGCGTTCACCGCGGTCACCCAGTTGGGCACCGAAACCGCAGTGCTGATCTACTTCTGGAAGGACATTGTCCGGATCATCAAGCACTGGGCGCTGTCTGTGATCGGCAAGGTGCCCCACTCCGACCCGGACGCCCGGATGGGCTGGTTCGTGATCGCCGGGTCGATCCCGATCGGCGTGCTCGGCCTATTCTTCCAGGACGCTATCGACACCACGCTCCGCAATCTATGGATCACCGTGGCCACATTGGGCGGCGTCGGGCTGCTGCTCGGGGTCGCCGATCGAATGGCCCGAGCACACAAAGCCAAGGAGTTGGCCGACCTGAACTGGCGAGATGCCATCATCTACGGCCTAGCACAGGCAGCCGCGCTGATTCCGGGCGTTTCCCGATCGGGCGGCACCATCTCGGCAGGCCTTTTCCTCGGCTACTCCCACCCCGCTGCAACCCGCTACGCGTTCCTGCTGGCCATCCCAGCGGTCTTCGCGTCCGGGCTGTTCAAGTTGAAAGACATCGGTTCGGACGCCTGCGTCGCGTGGGGCCCGACGATCCTGGCGACGTTGATCGCCGGTGCTGTCGGCTACGCCGTGATCGCCTGGTTGCTGCGCTACATCACCACGCATAGCTTCACTCCGTTCGTGGTCTACCGGGTGCTGTTGGCGATCGGTTTGGCGGTGCTGCTGCTCACCGGGGTTCTGGCCCCGGACGCCGCGCTGACGACAGCCTGCAGCGCCTGAGATGCTCAAGCGAGCGGTGGGGGTCAGCGGGCTGAGCGTTGGACGACTCGGCCTAGGAACCATGACCTGGGGTGGCGACGTCAGCCCAGATACTGCTCGACTGCTGCTGCGCGACTTCGTCGCAGCCGGCGGCGACCTCATCGACACCGCGCCCGCCTACGGCGGCGGCCGGGCCGAGGAACTCGTCGGGCGCTACCTGCGCTCGGATCTGCGTCGCGACGACCTCGTAATCGCCACCAAGGCCGGCTTCGGGACGCACGGCGGCGTCCAGACGGTCGACACCTCAAGGCGGGCCATGCTGGACGACCTCACCGATTCGTTGCGTCGGTTGCGCACCGACCACGTCGACATCTGGCAAGTGCATGCCTGGGGTGACGCGCCGCTGGAAGAGACCCTGGCCGCCCTCGACCAGGCCGTGAACTCGGGGATGGCCCGCTATGTGGGCGTCTGCAACTACATCGGCTGGCAGTTGGGTACCGCGGCGGCGTGGCAGCGTGCGGTCCCGGGACGCGCCCGGCTGGTCAGTGGCCAGATCGAGTACTCGCTGCTGGCCCGGCGTGCCGAAGTTGAGGTGCTGCCGGCGTTGGCGCACCACGGCATGGGCTTGTTCCCATGGTCGCCGCTGGGCCGCGGTGTTTTGACGGGCAAGTACCGTGGAGGCGTCCTTCGTGACTCAAGGGGAGGCCGGGAGCATTTGGCTTGGTTTGTCGAGCCCTACCTGGATGCCAGGTCAACCGCCGTGGTCGATGCCGTCGCCCGAGCCGCAGACGGATTGGGACTGAGCACCGCTCAAGTAGCACTGCTGTGGGTGCGAGATGCGCCTGGGGTGACCGCTCCCCTGCTGGGGGCACGGACGACCGACCAACTGGCTTCGCTATTGCAGACCGAGTCGCAGTCGCTGCCGGAGCCGATCGCTGCGGCGCTGGACGACATCACCGGCGGACCACACGCGGGACGCGGGCGCGCGTAGGATCGCTGGATGACAAGCATGCGGGTTCTCGCAGCGACCGGGCTGGTCGTCCTCACGATCGCTGGTTGCGGCACGGGCAGCACCGACGGCCCGTCCACAGCTTCGGCGCCGGCCAACAGCGGTTCCGCCACACCGGGCAGCCCAGTGGCGTCCGCCATTGCCACACCCGGGAGCAGCAGCGCGCCAGTCAACACACCCACAATTGTGTTCGACGATGCGCCGACATCGACGAGCGCGGTGAGCCCGAGCCCAGAACTGGTCATCACCGAGATACGCGTCGGCTCGCACTCGGGATACGACCGAGTCGTAATCGAACTCGCCGGAGGATCGACTGATCAAGTGGGCTGGCGAGTCGAGTACGACGAGGAGCCACGCACGCAGGGCAAGGGCGACGCAGTAGAACTGCCGGGATCGGCCACGCTACGGGTGATCGTCACCGGGCTGACGTATCCACCGACGGGGACGTCCACCCCGAGCGGGCTGTTGGCGGACAGCGCCCATGGCAAAGTGACCGGCGTCTATGTGGATCCGGTCTTCGAGGGCCAAGCCCAAATCTTCATCGGGTTGGACGCCAGCCGCGGCATCCACGTGTCCATGCTCGATTCGCCGACCAGGATCGCTGTCGACATTGAGAACACATCGACCACGGCAGACTGATGCGGCCGAACTTGACCTCCACTCCGCCGATAAGTTCTCGTCGCAACGACGACGACGCGATGTGGGTGGTGGGTGGTTCCGTCAGCAGGCCTCGTGAGCTGGGCATCGGATCCGGTTCCATCGCGCCATGCGGCCAAGACCGCCTTGGTTCGCGTCCAGACCGTTGGGGATGCTATTGTTTCTTGGCGCTCGAGGGATGTTCGAGCACACACCTGTCCGGGTGGCGGAATTGGTAGACGCGCTAGCTTGAGGTGCTAGTGCCCGTTATAGGGCGTGGAGGTTCAAGTCCTCTCTCGGACACAGTTGGCGGGGTTCGTCGTTGGAGACGAACCCCGTAGTGGTTCCCGGGGATCACTACCAGTTTTGGTGTCGTGTCCACGAGCTGGATCGGTGCAGATGTACCCTGAAATCACCCAAGAAGATCACCGATGCTACGCATAGGCTCTGCAGGTTTCGGAGGTCTGCATAGCATCTCGCACCCTCTCACCCCGAGGAGCTGCCATGAAACGACGCAGCTTTGGACACACACCCAGGACGCGGAACGGCCGCTACCAAGCACGCTATACCGGTCCGGACGGCGTCATGCACACCGCCGGCATGACCTTCGCGGTCAAGATGGACGCCGAGGGCTGGCTGGCCAACGAGGACCGGCTGATCGCCCGCGGCGAGTGGACACCGCCTGCCCAACGCCGAGCAGAGCAGGCCGCCCAGGCGGTGGCGAGCGTCCTCACCCTGCGGGTCTACGCGGACAGGGTGTTGGACGAACGCTCAACCCGCAACAGAAACCCGCTTCGGCCAAGCACCCGCGATTTCTACGACAAGTGCCTGCGCCTGGTGATCCTGCCCGTCCTGGGTGATGTGCCGGTCGCCGCACTCACCCCGGCGATGATCCGGCAATGGCACTCGGACTTGAACCCGGCCACCCCGACCCAGAACGGCAACGCCTACAACCTGCTGTCCTCGATCCTCAAGGATGCCGTTGACGAAGGCCTGCTCGGCTCAAATCCTTGCCGGTTGAAGGGCGCGGGGAAACCCGCCCCGGCCCGCGCCGGGGTCGCCCTCACACTGGAGCAACTGGCCGCCTACCTCGCCGCGCTGCCCGAACGTTACAAGTTGCTGTTGTCGATCGCCGCGCTCGGGGCGCTGCGCTCCGGCGAAGCCAGGGCGTTGCGGCGCTGCGACGTGGATCTGAAGACGGGTGTCGTCCATGTCCGGCAAGGCGTCACCAGGGTCCGGGAGGGCAAGGGTTGGCGTTGGCACATCGGCCCGCCCAAAACAAGCGCCGGTGTTCGTGACGTGTATCTGCCTACCGCGCTGCTGCCAGACCTGCGCGTCTTGCTCGCCGCGTTGCCGGCAGGCCGTAGCGATGAGTTGCTGTTCAAAGCGACCAACGGTGACCCGTTGAACGGATCGGTGATCCGCGACGCCCACAAGACCGCGCTGGCCGCGGCCGGGCTGCCGGCGGACATCCAGCTCCACGACCTGCGCCGCACCGCCCTGACGTTGGCGTCCGAAGGTGGCGCCACCACCGCCGAGCTGCAGCGCATGGCCGGCCACACCACCCCCAATATGGCCATGCACTACCAACGCCCGACCCTGGTCCGCGACCAGGCCCGCGCCGAACGGCTTGGCGCCGCACTCGCGGGCCACCTGACAGGCAGCGAATAGTCCCTGCCTGCTCGGTTCGGGCTGCACGGGCGGCCAAGGCGTCCACGAGTAGCGATAGGCGGGCTTGGGATGGGCATGAGTACCCAACAGCGAACAGCCGCCCCCGGTCGAGGGTTGCGCCTGGAATCCCTGCAAGACGCAGCCGACCGTCTCGGTGTCAGCGTCTCCACCATCCGACGCCTCATCGCCGACGGCAAGCTCACTGGCTACCGCCTCGGCAACCGCATCCTGCGCGTCAACCCCGAAGAAGTCGACCAAACCCTTCAAACCACCACCGCTTGGGCGAGGCCGGCCAAGCGCGGTGGCAAGCAGCCTGCCTGGGTCGTGTGACCGAGGCCTGCGTTGAAGCCCACCGGAGGAAGCAACAGGAGCTGTCCGCCCAGGCCGCACTCATCGGGCGGACTTGCTCTTGAAGAAAGAATGCTTCGCGTCGTCAGGTCAAGGGTCGGACGCGGCAGAGCGCCGCAACGTCGCACGTCGCGCATTGGGAGCACCACGTTTCATACCGAGGCAGATTGTTCTCACGCAGCGCCTTGCCTGCGCCCAGAACCCGCGCTCGCACTGCGTCCAGCAGCGGGGCCTCGACTTCTTCGCGGGTTGACTTGCCCCGCTCGTCCAGGTTCAGGACCTCAATCAGGTCGGGTTGCTGCCCGACCAGCTCTTGATACCCGAGGGCGTAGACGTGCAGCTGATCGCGAGTCACCTCCTCGGGCTGTGCTCGCTCGGTGGACTTGAAGTCGACAACGGCTACTTCGTCAGTTTCGAGGCGGCGGATGAGATCGATCCGGCCATCGACGACGACACCGTCGCCAAGGTGGACCTGGATCTGCTTCTCGGAGTGCACCGTGTTGGGGAGTTCGGCCCCGTGGGCGGCGAAGTATCGCTCGATTGCCTGTTGGGCTGATCTGACCAGTTGCTCGCGCAGGGCCGGGTAGGCGTAGGGCGTGTGGAGGTGTCGGTCGACGAGGTCTGCGGCGTCGGCCTCGGTCATGAGGTGGCCGTCGATCGCTCGTTTGTGCACCTCTGCGAGCGCGTCGTGCAGGCCCTTCCCATAGCCGAGCGCCTCGTGGATGGGCGGATTGAAGCCGTAGAGGAACCGGATCTTGAACTGGTAGGGGCAGTCGAACAGGTACTTCAGTTCGGAGAACGTCAGGCTGACCTGAGGCGTCTCGCGGCGCGGCGTCGGGCTGAGCCGGGTGGTGTCCGACGCCAAGGGTGTGGCTCGCGTCGAGACGTACTGGTTGCCCGTGGCTAGATGCATGAACGGCGATTGCGCCTTGTAGAGCCGATTGCCTCCCGGCGAGTAGCTGAGGGCGAGGTACTTCTGGGCGCGGGTGACCGCGACATAGAACAGGCGCGTCTCATCCTCGACGGTGCCTCGGTAGCGGTCGGGCGACGGCACCGCCTCCTGCGGAACGACATGGAAGACCCCGAGCCCACCCTGTCGCTTGGACGGGAAGCGGTTCTTCCGCAAGCAGGGCACGAACACGGCCGGGTACTGCATTCCCTTTGCCTGGTGGACTGTCGAGATCACCACGGCGTCGGGTTGGGCGTAGCCCACGTCGGCGTCCGATTCGGCGTAGTAGTCGGGCGCCTGGTGCTCGAGCCATTCCCGGAACGCCCGGTACTTGGCGGTGGGTGCGGACGAGAAGTGGATCTCCTCGAAGTCGGAGATCACTTGGCTGAACTTGCCGAGCTGGTAGAACACGAGTTCGGCTCGCTCGGGAGCACCGGGGATGGTGTCCTCCCGGACCTCGAGTGCTTCCAGCAACTCGAGGTACAGGCGCTGGATGTTGTAGACGCCCCACCTGCTGCCATCCTTGACTGCGCGCGCGCCTTCAAGGACGGCGAACGCGTCCGCCCAGTTGCGGCCGGGTGGGACCAGCTCTGCGTCCTCCCAAGCCTGCTGCACCGTCTGGGTGCCGACCTCGCCCACCAAGTAGGCGAACACTGTTACGACGGCCTGGATCTCGGGCGAGTCGAACAGCCGGTTCAGGCCCTTGACCACGTACGGGATGTGTCTGCGGCGGAGTTCCTCGACGAGCGGGTCTGCGTCGCGGGCGACCGACCGGTAAAGCACAGCGAAGTCCGACCAGGTCAGGCCACGTGGGGCGGCGTCGGGGCTGTCTGTAAACGAGACGCCACGCAAGGATTCCATGCGGTCGCACATCCACCTGGCCTCGGCCTCAGGGGTGTCGAACGTGAGCGCCAGTAGGTCGCCGCGTTCCCAACCCTGGTGTCCGGCTGCTGCCATTTCTTTGGGCAGCCTGGCCTCCGCCGGAAGGCTCTCAGCGATGGTGCGACCCAGGTCGACCACTCCTCGGCTGGACCGGAAGTTGTCGGAAAGGAACACCTTCTCCACGTCCGGGTACCTATCGGCGAAAGTCAGGATGTTGCCCACGTCGCTGCCGCGCCACTGGTAGATGGTCTGGTCGTCGTCACCCACGATGCAGACGTTCGCCCCGTGAGCGGCCAGGGCTCGGATCAGGCGCTCCTGCAGGGGGTTCACGTCCTGGTACTCGTCCACAACGAGGTACTTCAGATCACCGTGCACGTGCTCGCGGATCATGTCAGCCAGCGGGTCGTCCTCGGACTCCAGGAGTTCGACCGCCAACTGGATCATCGCGGTGTAGTCGAAGTAGGACTTGTTGGCGAGCAGCCTGATGTACTGGTCGAACGACTCCCACACACCGGCAGGCACCGCGTCACCGACAATGTCGTCCTCGCGAAGCAACGAAAGGACGGACTGATACAGCTTGGAGTCGGTAAATCGTCGAAGGTGCGACACCTTGGGCGACGTCACCGGGCACGTGGTTAGTCCCGATTCTTTACTGTGCCGATCGATGAAGAGCCGGTTCGTGACGTCCGTGAGGACGCGGTAACGGAACGTCTGCGGCACGTGGCGTTGCAGGATGTCCAGGCAGTACGCGTGCATCGTCCCGATGAACATCTCGGCCAGCCCGAGTGTCGAGCCGCCTGCGTCCTGGATGCGGCGCAGCACCCGATCCTTCAGCTCGGCTGCAGCCTTGTCCGTGAACGTGAACGCCACGATGTTGGCGGGTGTCACGCCCGGGACTCGCAGCAACTCTGCAATCCGCCTGGACACCACGTCCGTCTTGCCCGAGCCTGCGCAGGCGATGATCTGCAGGTTCCGATCGACGCACTCGATCGCCGCTTGCTGACTGGGGGTGTAGGCGATCAAAACGCTCCTCCTGCCGGTCGGGACCGACCCTGTTCAACCTTCACTTGCTCACCCATCCCCTGAGTACGTCATCGGCGTTCGGCAGGCCCTTGGCCAGGGTGGTCTTCCAGGGCACCACGCCGTGATGTTGCAGGTTACCCACGACGAACGCCACCGGGACACCAAGCCGCGCAGCCTTGTCCGCGACCGAATGCGCGGACACCGCACCCGAGATGCGCGCTGGCCCACCAAACAACCACGCTTCGGCTCGGCGATTGGCCTCATCCTCCCGCGCCTTGTTGGCCTCCATCGCTTCCTCGTCCGCCATGTCGTCCAGCGCGACACCGTCGTCGACGTGTCCGGCCACGACGTGGCCGCATTCGTGCATGATGGCGAAGAACAGCTTGTCGAACCGCTTTCCTCGTCCCGAGACAGCCACCACAGGGTTCTTGCCCAGCATGAAGGCGGCGCCATCGATCTTCCCGCCGGGGAAGTGCTCGACGAAGACCAGATGGACACCCACCTGCGCGAACCGCTCGGGAAGCGACGCGAGGTCGCTCGGTTCGGAGACCTCGCGAGCCAACCGCTCCACGAGGCGCTCGAAACCGGCCCGGTCGTAGTCAGGAAGCATCTGTGTTCGGGCCTGTCGTTGTGCCGCCCACAGCCAGCCACGCTGAATCAGACTCAGATCATCACCATGGTTGGACCGCTTCGCCGCCATCCCGAAGTGCGGGGAGTCGTCGCGGTGGACCATATTGAAGTCACGTCTGACCTCGTCCAGCAGGTCAGCGGGGGACTCGTGAGCGCCGATGATCCCCCGCTTCTCCAACAGTGCGAGGGGAATGATCGAAGCAATCTGGGCCCTTGTGGCCACCCGGGATGCGGTGTCCTGATGCCCGACGTCCTGGCTCAGCCGCCACAGTTGATACTTGGCCTGCAGGCCGAGCCAGGTGGACGCCTCCGAGCCGAGGGCTGCGGCGATCTGCGCGGCAGACTCGGCGGTCAACTCCTTCTTGGCATTGACGATCTCGGACACGAACTGCACCGGGCGTCCGATGATCTCCGCGAAGTCGGCCTGGCTCCAGCCACGCTCCTCCAATTCGACCGCCAAATGCTCACCCGGCGGGAAGACCTCGGCCGGCGTCCGATCAGTCATCTTGCTCTCCTCCTCTCATCAGTGGCAGTCGACAACCTCGATCACCACGACCACCCGCCCTTGGGTGTCGGTCCTAAAGTGAACGATCAATCGATCGTCCCCACGTAGCCTCAGTGACAACTTTCGCGTGCCCTTCACTTGTTCGAGCCTGAGCGACTTGAAGGCTCTCAGCTCCCGGTCGTCGGTCACCTCGTACAGCAGCCCAACGACCTTGCGATATGCCCGCACGAGCTCGGCGCACATGCGGGGGTGAGGAGTGCCTGCGACCCAGTACAGCGCCTCCAGGTGAGGATCCTCGAACTCGACGATCACTCAACGACACCCCTTCACCCTTGATGTGAATATGGTATGTTGTTTCCCATGGGAGTGCAAGCCCCTGGCTTGCCCAATCACGAGGGGAGGTGAGAGACGATGGCGAAGAACACTGGAAGAGGGCACCGCATTGGTGCCGTGCGTGGTCGCAGCGAGTTCAAGCATCCCAACGGGACGTACGTGAAGCGCGACACGACGACCGGTCGCTTCATGAACGTGAGCGACCACCCGCACAAGGGCGTCCGCGACGAGAAGTGACAACGACTGCGTCCCTGGGCGCCGGTAACACCCAGGGACGCAGTCCCACAACACTCTCACGGCGCAGGCTCTCCCGCGACCCGCATGTCAGGGCTCGAACACTTTCATGACCTCGTCGCCGTAGTCGTTGATGACCTTGACCGCAATCCGGCCCCCCGATGGCCTGGCGAAGGGACGCGAGACCGTCGAGTTGAGCGATGCCCACGCATCCTGGTCAATCTCGGCCTTCAGGGCCGTCTTTAGTCGCTTGTACGGGTCACCCCCGCCGGTGAAGTAGCAATGCCGGACGAAGAACGACTCCTCGTTGTAGTCGGTGTCGATCATCCAAAGCGCAATGCGACCCGTGTCGTGCGAGCGCACCTCGCCGGTGGTCGGGTCGTACACGTCCACACCGTGCAGCTCCACGACAACCTGATCCTTGTCGGTGGTGCGCACGTCGATGTCAGGCTCCCCGAAGACTGTGAACAGGTTGCCGGCACCGGTCTTCTTGAGTTCCTCACCCATGAGCAGGTCGACGTTCATCCTTACCAACAGCACCTTGACCCTGCCAAGTTGGCGCTCGCCCGCCACTTGGGCGAAGCCGGCGTCGCCGGTCTCAACCGTCACGCCGTCCTCGAGCGTGACGCCGGTGGCTTGGGGATCGAAGGCGAAGGCCAACACGCACAGCAGGTCGATGTCTCGGGCCCGGATGGCCTCCTTCGCTGCGGCCTTGATAAACCCGGGCGAGACTGTGCCGTACTGCGGACCGATCGCCACCCCGACCCGCAAGGACGCCTCGCCGCTGACCCCCTCACCCACCGCCTGCACATACTCCCCCGCATACGGATCAAGGGACGCGAACGTGATCCGCTCCGCCGTCCTGCCATTCTGGACGCCTGCCCGGCGCAGGTTCTCCAGAATCGTCTGCTCGAATGTCGGCGCCTCGCCGGCCGTGGCCGCCGCCACCTCGGATGCCGGCTGCTTCTCGTCACCTCCCGCGAACGCCAGCGACCGGTGCGGGGATAGGCTCTCGACGGTGAACGGGCCGGTCACCCGGACAACGCCCTTGTCCTCGTAGGGGCGGTCGTACAGCAACTCGAAGTCGGCATGCTTCTTGATGGCAGCATCGATCTGCTCGCGGGTCATGCCCTCAACGATGTCGGGGTTGTTCGCGATGGACTTCAGCGTGATGTGCTGCACGCGCTCGTAGACGAACCCGTGTCGGATGTCATCGGACGTCGGCGCGGGCGGCAGCAGCGAGCCGGACGCCTCGGCCTCCTTCGCCCGCCCCTTCACGGAGTCAGCGAGCAGGTAGAACGGAAACCTGGCTCCCATCAGACGCTGGCGCGCGAGGGCGAGGGCGACCCGGGACGTGTCGATCGTGATCCAGCGCCGCCCCCACTGCTCGGCGACATGGGCTGTCGTTCCCGATCCGCAGGTTGGATCGAGCACAAGATCGCCCGGATCGGTGGACATCAACATGCAACGCTCGATCACCTTGGAGTGAGTCTGGACAATGTAGATCTTCGGATCACCAAATCCTGACGTGACAGTGTCTTCCCAGAGGTTTGTGTACGGGAATGCCGGGAAGTCATCGAGGTAGCGCACATATCGGAGCGTATTCCCGATGCCCATGAGGCGATCCGCGTTCAGCAGCCGCTCCATCCCCTCTACACTTGTCTTCCACACACCCTTGCCTGGGACGTAAGTCTTCCCTGCAACAGAGACTGGGAAGATGGTCTTTTCAACGCCGCTCTGCGACGTCATGGCTGTAGGCTGAAACACTCTCGTGCCGGTAGGCGGGCCCTGCGAAGCCGGGAAGGACTTGCGCGTACCGCTCTGGTCCTCGGCCCAAGTGTATTGGCCGGCACCCGCGCCACCGAGTTCCTTCGGTCGGTATAGCTGGCGGTACTTGACCGCGCGCATGTCCTTTGCGTACCAGACGACATAATCGGTAACGCCCGCAATTACGTTGGTGCCGCCCGCCAAACTCCCCGCTCCGCTCGTGGTCTTGTAGGCGATCAGTGAGCAGAAACCTTCGACCCCAAAGACTTCGTCCATGAGTGACCTGACGAGATGAACATTCTCGTCCCCGATCTGGACGAAGCAGCTTCCGGACTCAGTGAGCAGTTCACGCGCAGCCACGAGGCGGTCGCGCATGTAGGAGAGGTAGGAGTGGATACCGAGTTCCCAGGTGTCGCGGAAGGCCTTGATCTGTTCGGCCTCCCGGGCGGCGTCTTCGATCTTGCCGTCCTTGACGTCGCGCTTCCGGGCAGACACCTGCCAGTTGGAGCCGAACTTGATGCCGTAGGGGGGATCGATGTAGACCATCTGGACCTTGCCGCGGAGGTCCTCACGTTCGGCGAGGCTGCTCATCACCTGCAGTGAGTCGCCGAGGATCATCCGGTTCGACCAGTTCGCCTGGTGGCGGTAGAACTCGACGGCGTCCAGTTCGTTGAGGCCATCGAACGTTTCGAACAGGGTCAGTTCGGGCTCGTCCGCAGCTTCCTTGGTGGTGCGGCGCAGGTTCTCCACGAGCACGCGAGGGTCGATCTTCTCCTGGATGTAGATCGGCGGAGCGTCCACGACGAGGGGCCTGTCGTCTGTCAGGTCGTCCTTGGGATACTTGCCGCGCCAGATCAGTTGGGGATCGAGGGTTGGGTCGCGGTCGTAGGCGACCTGGCGCATGGCTTCGACCTCGGGTGTGACGAAGTCCTGGGCGGCGTCCGCTGTGGGGATGTTCGAGCGCTTGTCGTCGTGGACGATGCTCTCGATCGGGGTCGGTCCGTTGGGTGCGGCAGGCCTACGAGCCACGGTTCACCTCGGCGTAGTCGAGAAGGTCGGGATCGCCGATGATGGGTCCGTCGGCGTAGAGGGAGTCGATGGCTTCGCGGAGCCGATCGAGTGCGGTGGTGATGTCGGTTAACTCGACGTAGCCCCAGCGGCCGAAGCCGCCGTGGTTGTTGACACCGGCGCACCAGGAGTGGCGGGCGGTTTCTGCCTTGGCCTGGACCGAGCCGGGCGCGTGGGCGGACTTCATGCCGCCGGACACTTCGACGATCAGCGTTCGGTCGACGTCGCCGTCGCGGCGCTTGAGCCGCAGGAGGAAGTCGGGCACGTAGGCGTGGGTGCGCCCCTTGTGAACGTACGGGATGGTGAACCCGAGGTGATCGTTCTTGACGTATGCGGTCACTGGCAACAAGCCTGACTCGCACAGGTCTGCGACCTTCTCCTCCCATGTGTTGCCGCCCGGGCCGTCCAGCACGACATGGCTGACTTCAGACAGGGTCGTGGTTAGGTTGGGCTTACGGGTGACAAACGCCACCGACCCGGTGCTGCCGATGGGGTCGGCCCGCCGCAGGATGACCCGCATCCGCTTGCGGCGATCGTCCTGCATGCTGGAGACCGCTTGATAGATCGCTTCGGCTGCGTCCGCCTCGTACTCTGCGTACCTGACAATGGTGCCGACGTCGAACCCGTCGTCAAGGTCAACGCACTGATCCAGCCACTCCTTGCAGATGTCCACCAGCCGCGGGAACAACCAGGGGCGCTCGTCGCTACCGATCACGTATTGGTGGCGCAACAGCCGGCGTGCCAGCCGGAACGCGACGGCCTGTGGCCGCAGCGGACCGGATTCCTCCTCAATACGTTCGACCTCACCAACGATCGGGGCGTTCTCAGACCAGGTCGGCACCTTGGACCTTCCAACTCGGTAGCGCGTTGCGCTGGCGGCGTCCAGGTAGAGGTACTCGTCTGGGATCTCCAGGCGATACGCCTCCACGTTGGGGAAGGTGATGCGCAGGTGCTCACGGCCTGGCACAGTGCGGACCTCGGTGGCCGGTGGGGCCGGCTGAGGGTCGGTGGGCGGCTTGTCGGAGGGAATGAAAGCGAATGGGACGCCATACACCGACGCGTACTCGGCGTCGAAACGTCCCTGGTCGTTGATGGCGTAGGAGCGGCGGCGCAGGCCGCGCCCAACGACCTGCTCGCACAGCAGTTGGGAGCGGAAGGCGCGGATGCCGAGGATGTGGGTGACGGTGTTGGCGTCCCACCCCTCGGTGAGCATGGCGACGCTGACCACGCAGCGGATGGGCTCGCCGAGGCGTCCAGGCTTGCCGACGGTGTTCATCACCTCGCGCAACAGATCTTCATCGGTGATCGCGTCGACGTCTGCGCCGGGGTTGCGGCGACGGTAGTCGCTCTTGAACAACTCGATCTCGCTGGCGGCCGCAGCCTTGAAGTCGGCCTTGATCGCTTCACCCGATTCGAGCTGGGCGGAGTCGATCAAGATCGTGTGCGGTCGGTCCATCATGCGGTCGCCCTGCACGTTGTTGAACAGCGGCAGCTTGCCTGGGACCGTGACCGGGCCGTTGGGGCCCTCGACCTGGGTGCCGGCGATCCACTGCCACACCAACCGGGACACCGAGGTGTTGGGGCAGACCACAATGAAGACGGGCGGGGACTCGCCGAGCTGTGCGCGGTGCTGCTCCCACTGGACGAAGGCGCGCTCGTAGCTGCGATAGAGGCTTCGGAGGGCACCCTCGAGTTGCGGTGGGATCAACCACTGAGTGACGTCGATCTTGTCGAGCTCCCGCTTCGCGAGCGCCCGGCTGGCGCCGATGTGGTCCCAAAGGTTCAGGTAGACGACCTGGTCGTCAGCGGCGTCATCGTCAACGGGGATGCGCGGCACCTTGACTATGCCGGACTCGATGGCGTCCATGAGGGAGAAGTCGCTGACGGTCCAGGGGAAGATGAAGCCTTCGTTGTAGCCAGACCCGCGCAGGTAGTAGGGCGTCGCGGACATGTCGTAGATCGCCTTGATGCCGACCTTGTTCGCAACGGCCAGCAAGCCCTTGTACCAGACGCGGGCCTCCTCGTTCGCGGCCTTCGCCTCGCCATCCGCCTCGGCGCCGTCGACCTCGACGACACGCTGGGGACGGTCGGCATAGCAGTGGTGTGCCTCATCGTTGAACACCACGATCTCAGTTTGCTGCCGCCCGGTGCTGACCCCCCAGCCGCGAAGCACGCGTGACACGACGGCGTCGTCGGTCTCCTTGAAGGGGTCGACCGACTTGCCAGCCAGCAGGATGTTCTTGGTGAGACGTGCCACGCCCTTGATCTCCTTCGCATCGCGCTTCAGGAAGACGTGGTAGTTGGTGATGATGATCTGCGCCTGACCCAGATCGGCCCTGAGCTGCGACGGCACAAGGTCGCGCAGGTCGTAGTAGTTGCCCGGCTCGGACGGATCGAGCACGCGGAGCCGGTCGCGGATCGTTATCCCGGGAGTGACGACCAGGAACCGCTTGGCGAAGCGCTTGTCGCTGGGTGTTGCCACCTTGTTGAGGGTGTTCCAGGCGATCAACATCGCCATCACGACGGTCTTGCCCGACCCTGTGGCCATCTTGAGGGCAACGCGCGGAAGGCCATCGTTGTGCTCGGCATTTGCGGCGTCCAGTCGCTCGCGCCAGTCGGCGACCTTGATGGTGGGCCTGCTGGTAGCGCTCAGTTGCTCGGCCACCTGGACGCGGCGCCCAGCAACCTCAGCGAGGTAGATCGCAGTCTCGGCGGCCTCGCGCTGGCAGAACAGAACGCGGTTCTCCCGCTGCGGGTCTGCCCAATGCAGGAGCAACTTGCGGGTGGTCGGGGTCGCACCCTCGTAGCCGCGCATGCGCCAAACGTCGACAGCACTGCGGATGTCGTTGATCAGCGTGTTCTTCTCGACCCGCTCATGGGTGAGGTCAAAGTCAAGCGTCTCCTGGACCCCAGCGGCCGCCTTCCTGCCGCGCTTCTTGGTCTGAGGCACCGGGATGAACGACTCACTCGGACGCCGCCCAGGAAGCACAGTACCGGTGGGTCCCTTGGGACCGATCTCGAAATAGCGTGACGGCGGATCGAACGGTCCGTTCAGTACCGGATCTGCGAGCGCATCTTCCACTCTTGTTCCCATCAGCCCGAGTTCGCGGCGCCAGTTGCTGCGACTCCTCCCGCTCACCCTAGCCCGCCCCGCAGTCGAAGTCTGGGCACGACCCTTGTCACGCCACAAAGAGCAGCCCTTTCGGCGTCTACTCGGGTAGGTATGTCGTTGTCTTGCCCGGCAAAGCCAGGCCGCCCCCGTCTGCAGCCCGCCGCAGTCGCGCGATCTCACGCGCTGTCAGTCCGACCGCACACCATTCCTGTACTTCGCGGACGCCGAGCCCGTGCTGGTCGATCATGGCGTTGAGGGCGCAGCCGGCGGCGGCTTCGGCCTCGGCGAGGGCGCGACGGCCGGCTGCCAGGGATGCGCCGACCTGGATGGCGAGTTCTTCGAGTTGGGTTTCGCGTTCACGTCGCAGGCGGACGCGTTCGGCGTGGGCTTGTTGGATCGCCTTTCGGGCGGCGATCTTGTCCGGGTTACTGGCCATCAGAAGGCTCCGTTCCTGTTCGACTTGCCTGTCACCCGACCCAAGAGCAATCGTCGCGTTCTCGTGGACGTTGCCGACGCCGACGATCGCCGAGAAGTCCCAAGACCAACTCGAGGGGCAACGCGACCTTCAAAACCTGACACACCTCTTGCACTCCCGGAATAACACGTTAAGAATGGGGTGATGGGCCACCCCACGAACGCCGAGACAACCGCACCCGCGCGAGGCGTCTGCCCGGTCTGCGGAACGCCCGTGCAACCGCAGCCCGGTCGCGGCCAGCCGCGCCGGTACTGCTCGTCGAGGTGCAAGAGTCGGGCCGCTCGTGACCGACGCGCCGACGCGGTCACGACCGCCGAACCGACCCCGAAACCCGCCGCAGCGGCCGACGATTGGGCGGCCGAGGAGCGACTGCGAGTCACCGGGATCCTGACCCGGGAGGCTGCAGTCGAGCTGGTCGCGACCGACCCGGATGCCCTGGCCGAGGCGCTGCGCCTGGCCCGGCGGATGGTCGCGTCCCCGACGATGCGAGCAACGTCCTGGCGAGAGGTTTCGGCGCTGATCGCAGAGTTGGCGGACATGGTGCCAGCAGACATCGACTGACCACCCCGTCCCAGTCCAGACCGACCCGGTGGGCGTCCATGACGCCAGCCGTGGTGGCTTGGGTTGGGTATGACGGCGTCGTTGCACAAGCTGAGCGCGGGCAACGGCTATGACTATCTGACCCGTCAGGTGGCGGTGCAGGACGCGACGGAACGTGGCTACACCGGGTTGGCGTCGTACTACACCGAGAAGGGTGAGACCCCGGGGGTTTGGGTCGGTTCGGGCTGCGCGGACATCCGTGAGGGGTTCGCAGGATCGGTGGTTTCCCAGGAGCAGATGCAAGCCCTGTTCGGCACCGGACACAACCCGATCGGGGCGGAGTTGGTCGCCCAACTGGGCCCGGACGCGCCTCCTGACCTGGTCGCGGCAGCGATGCGGTTGGGTGCGCCGTTCCGCGTCGGTGGCGAGGTTTCGGCGTTCCGGATCGAGGTGGCGCGATGCGTCGGCGAGTTGAACACCGGCCGCGGACGGCCGCGTGGTGCCGAGGTTTCGGTGGATGACCGGGCCCGGATCCGCACCCAGGTGGCGTCCGAGTTGTTCACCGCCGAGTTCGGCCGCCCGCCGGACGGGCCGCGGGAGTTGGCCGGTGCGGTCGCCCGCTACTCGCGGACCGGGTCGTCCACGGTCGCGGGTTTCGATCTGACGTTCTCCCCGCCGAAGAGTGTCAGCTCGTTGTGGGCGTTGGCCGATCCGAAGGTCGCCGCCGGCATCGAGCGCTCCCATCAGCAGGCTGTCAGCGCCGCCCTGGCCTACGTCGAGCAGCACCTGTTGTATGCCCGGGAAGGCACCCGGGGTATCCGGCAGGTCGATGTGACGGGCATGGTCGCCGCGGCGTTCACCCACCGCGACACGAGGGCGGGTGACCCCGATCTGCACACCCATGCGGCGGTGGCGAACAAGGTCCGCACCGCCAACACCGGGAAGTGGTTGTCGATCGACGCGCGGGTGTTGTACCGGGGCATGGTGTCGGTTTCGGAGACGTACAACACCACCCTGATGAAGCTGCTGGAGCGCCAGGGGTTCGCGTTCGCCGACCGCCCCCAAACCGTCCGGGACGCCGGGAAGCGACCGGTGCGCGAACTCGTCGGCGTCCCGGCGGAGTTGAACCAGCGGTGGTCGAGTCGCCGGGTCGACATCGACGGCCGCCACCAGCAGTTGGTGGCCGCCTTCCAGCGTGAGCATCATCGTCCGCCGTCGACGGTGGAGTCGATCCGGCTCGCCCAGCAGGCCACCCTGGAGACCCGCGACGCCAAACACGAACCCCGGTCGCTGGCCGAGCAACGGGCGGTGTGGCACCGCCAGGCGGTCGAGGTGCTCGGCGGGGAACGTGCGTTGCGGCGCATGCTGAACGACGCCACCGCCCCTGCCCGTAGCCGGTTGGTGCATCCGGACGGGGCGTGGTTCGAACAGACGGCCGACCGGATCGTTGCAACCATGGCGGGGCGAGCGGCGACGTGGCAGGACTGCCACGTGCGCGCGGAGGCGCAACGGATGGTCCGCTACACCGATCTGCCGCCTGACCAGGTATCGGCTGCGGTTGAGCGGCTGGTGGCTGCCAGCCTGGGCCGCAGCGTCCGCCTGACGCGACGCGAAACCGGTGAGGAGGTGCCGAGGCCCCTGCGAAGGGCCGACGGCACGAGCGTCTACACCGTCGCCGGTTCGACCTTGTTCACGAGCGCCGCGGTGGTCGCCGCCGAGCGTCATCTGGTCGATCTGGCCGGCCGCCGCGACGGCACCCCGGTGCCGGCCGAGCACGTCACCGCAGCTCTGTCTGCGAGCGCGGCGGACGGGGTGCCGCTGAACCCGGGGCAGGCAGACCTGGTGCGCCAGATGTCCCAGACCGGCGCGCGGCTGCAGCTGGCGTTGGCGCCGGCCGGTGCCGGGAAGACGACCGCGATGCGGGTACTCGCCGACGCCTGGACTGCCGACGGACGCGCCGTGATCGGGCTGGCCCCGTCGGCCGCGGCCGCCGCCCAGCTGCGGGAACACACCCACGCCAGCACCGACACGCTGGCGAAGCTGGCGTGGGGCATCACCCATCACGACCTGCCCGACTGGGCCGAAAACGTCCGCCCGAACAGTCTGGTGATCATCGACGAGGCCGGCATGGCCGACACCCTGACCCTGGACGCGGTGGTGTCGTGGGCGGTCGAACAAGGCGCCAGCGTCCGGCTGATCGGTGACGACCAGCAACTCGCCGCGGTCGGCGCCGGCGGGGTGCTGCGCGACATCCAGACCAGCCAGGGCGCCAGCGTGTTGACCGAACTGATGCGGTTCACAGACCCGGGCGAGGCCGCGGCTTCGTTGGCGTTGCGGGACGGCGACGTGTCCGGACTGGGGTTCTACCTGGACACCGGCCGCGTCCATGTGGGCGACCTGGCGACGATGACCGACGAAGCGTTCCAGGCGTGGCAGTCCGACACCGCGGCCGGGCGCGCTTCGATCATGCTTGCCCCCACCCGCGACCTGGTCGGCGAGCTGAACCAACGAGCCCGAACTGACCGCCTCGCGCGCGCCGGCGACCTGGACGGACGGGAGGTGCTGCTCGCCGACGGGAACCGGGCCAGTGTCGGGGACACGGTCATCACCCGCGTCAACGACCGCAGACTGCGGATCTCACGCACCGACTGGGTGAAGAACGGGGACCTCTGGACCGTCCGCGACATCACCCCGGACGGCGCCCTGGTGGCGGCCCACCGGGGCAGCGGACGGCTCGTTCGGCTGCCCCGCGACTACGTCACCACCTCGACCGAACTCGGCTACGCATGCACGATCCACTCCGCGCAAGGGGTGTCGGTCGACACCATGCACGGCGTCTGCACGGGCACCGAATCGCGGCAGCAGTTCTATACGATGATGACCCGCGGCCGGCAGGCCAACCACGTCTGGCTCGAAGTCGTCCCCGACCCCGACCCCGGCGTCCTCACCAGACCAGAAGGCCTCAACCCACCAACACCGACAGACACCCTCGAGGCCATCCTGCGCCGAGACCAGACACAGACCTCCGCATCCAGCTTCCTGCGCGCACAATCCGACCCGCACCTGCTGCTGGGCCAGGCCACCCAGCGCTACCTCGACGGCCTCGGGGTGGCCGCCGCACACCACCTCGGCACGGCCGCTGTCGCCGACCTCGAAGCCCGCGCCGAGGCGCTGCTGCCCGGCATCACAGACCAGCCGGCCTGGCCAACCCTGAACGCCCACCTGCTGCTACTCGGCACCCACGGCGACGACCCGATCCACTCGCTCACCGACGCCCTCGACGTGCGCACGATCACCGGCGCCCACGACATGGCCGCGGTCCTTTCCTGGCGACTGGACGACACCGGCCTGCGAAGCACCACCCCCGGCCCGCTGCCATGGCTACCCGGTATCCCCGCCCCGCTCGCAGCGGACCCCACCTTCGGCGAATGGCTCACCGACCAATCACGACAGGTCACCGACCTGACCGCCCAGGTACGCCGACAGGCCTCGCAGGAGACAGCCCCGCCAGCCTGGACGCGGATCGGCGACCAGCAACCCGACCCCGACCTGCTCGCCGCCATCGAGGTGTGGCGGGCAGCGATGCAGGTCGACCCGGCAGACACGCGCCCCACCGGGCCACCCCAGATCTCCCGGGCCGCGCACACCTGGCAACGACACCTCGACACCCAGCTACGCCAAGGACTCGCACCAGCAATGGCCGAATGGGCACCCTTGCTCGCCCACCTCGACCCTGCGATCGACCGCGACCACTTCACCCACCAACTCGCCGAACACCTCGCCGGACTGTCCCGCAACGGCATCGACGCGGCCAGGCTCGCCCGCACAGCCGCAGCTCGTGGACCCTTGCCCGACGACCACGCGGCCGCCGCGTTGTGGTGGCGCATCCACCGACTCCTCCCCAAGACCGACACCGCCACCCAAGGCAGGCTCGTGCCCGGCGAATGGACCTCCCAACTGGCCTCATTCGTCGGCGACGACCAGGCGGCCCGCATCACCAACAGCCCGCTGTGGCCAGCGCTGATTGCGCAGGTGGACGAGGCGCTGGCCCGCGGGTGGCGACTGCCCGACCTCATCAGTTTGCCCGATCAGGACGGCGGTCATCCCGACCCGTGTCTGGCCCTGCTGCACCGCACCGCGATCGCCATCGAAGCACCCGGAGACCCTGAACCGCCCGAGCCCGACGACGCCGCTGCGGTCGCGAACCCGGATCGCGTCCAGCCAGGCGACGCCGAACTGACCTGGTTGGCAGAGGACGTCGACGCCCGGCTCGGGATCGCGGGGATGGTCCGGGCGTCCATGGGGCCACCCGAGACCACCGCGGAAGACCTGCGACACATGATCGAACGCGACGACGCGTGGCGCACCTGCCCCGTCGCCCGCGACCGGCTCGTCCACGTCAACCAGCTCACCCAGGACTTCTACGCCGCCCGATACTCAGGCTCCTGGGCGCAGGAATATCTGACCGGACGGTTCGGCGCCGACCTGGCCGGACACCGGATGGTCCAACCCGGTCACGCCCCGCCGGGGTGGACCAACCTGGTCGACCACCTCCGCCAGCTCGGCGTCAGCGACACCGAGATGGTCGCCGCCGGCGTCGCCCGCACAGCCTCCACCGGCCGCCTGATCGACCAGTTCCGCGACCGCGTCACCTTCCCAATCACCAACGCCGACGGCGAAATCCTGGGATTCGTCGCCCGCCGTAACCCCGCATCCGGTGACGACCCGAAAGCCGGACCGAAGTACCTCAATACCGCCCAAACTCCACTGTTCTGCAAGGGCGACCAGTTCTACGGCCACCAGGTTCGTAGCACAACTCCCGTGATCGTCGAAGGCCCGCTGGACGCGATAGCCGTCACCCTTGGCAGCCAAGGCCGGTACAGCGGCCTCGCGCCCCTCGGCACCGCACTGACCAGCCAGCAAGCAGCCCTCCTCGCCGGACAGCCCTCTGTGGTCATCGCCACCGACGCCGACCTTGCCGGCCACGTCGCAGCTGAACGTGACTACTGGCAACTCAGCCTCCATGGCATCGCCCCGCTGCGAGCCCGGCTCGCCGACGGCAGCGACCCAGCCGACCTGCTGCACCAGCACGGCAGCGTCGCACTCACCGACACGTTGGACGCGGCCACGCCGATGGCCAACACGATGATCGACGAACGCGTCGCCAACCTGCCCGCCCCGGTCGCCGCAGAGCAAGCCGCGCGCATCATCGCCGCCCTACCCCCCGACCGCTGGGACGAACACGCGGCGACCACCGCCACCAGGCTCGGGATGCCCGAGCCCGACCTGCGTCGCCAACTTCTGGCCCACGTGCTGGCATGGAACACGGACCCCACCCGGGCAGCAGCTGACGCCAACGTCGGAAGCAACGAGGTGCGTCGCCGTTTGCAGGCCGCGGCCGCGCAAACCCGCTGGCAGCGACTCGCCAACCAGGTGAACCCCCACCTCACCCAACAGCCCGACTGGCCCGCTCTCGAAGCCGTGATGCAACACGCTCACGACAGCGGCCACGACGTCGAAATGGCCGTCCGCATCCTCGCCGATCTCGATGCAGGCTCGACTCGGCCCGCCGCAGCCCTGAACGCACGATTGGTCGCATCACTCGACCTCGCCGAGTCAAAGCCGCCCGCCCAACGTGCCACCCACGCGCCTGAAGATGAACGTCACAGCTTGAGGCGGCACCACCCGACGCCCGCAGTGACTTGAGGAACACTCACCAAGGAAGGGAGACCCCATGTTGACCGTCGTCGCCGTCCTGGCCGGCACTTTGGTCGGCTGGGTCCTCACACGCCTGTTGGCCAGCCTTGGCTACCGGCGTCCAGAGGAAGCCGAGCGGCCGGCCCCGGCGAACCGGTGGTGGCTCATCCCCGCTGTCGGCGCCGCCTGGGGCTGGATCGTTGTCACCCTGGCGAAACAGCCCGAGGCGGTGATCGTGTTGTGGCTGCCACTCACTGCCGCACTCGGCTGGATTGCTGCGGTCGATCTCGATGTCCAACGCATCCCCAACCGCGCCCTCCGCCCCACCGCCATCTGGGTCGGCACATGCCTGATGGCGCTCGCGATCACCGACCACACCACTGCCGCACTCGTGCATGCCGCGATCGCTGCCGCAGGGAGTCTGGCCGGGTTCACGATCCTCCATCTCGCCAGCCCGGGCTCCCTCGGCTTCGGAGATGTCAAGCTGGCTACCATCCTCGGCGCCGCAGTCGGTGCCGTCTCGCTGCCCGCGCTGCTCATCGCCCTGCTGTTCGCCTGCGTCCTTGCTCTCAGCTGGGCAGGCGCCACCCGCACGAGACAGCTGGCGTTCGGACCTTGGCTGGCTGCCGGTGCCATCCTCGGAGTCGGGTTACCCGGGGTCCAGAACGCTTTGGGATGACGACCCGGCAGCCCAGCACCCCGAATCGCTGATGGTCCGATCCACAAAGGCGCGGAGGGCAAGAGACGGGGTCGAGGGCTGCGGTCCAACTTATCGTTGTGCTGCGTCAGCCTTGAGGTCGGCCCAGGAGGCTGCCCCGGTCGCGATGTCAGTCTTCTGCGCCGGACCTAGCTTGTTCGATGGCTCGTCTGAGATTAGGGAGCAGTTCAGCGGCTTCATCCGCACCGATGATGACTGATTGACCCGAGGTTGACTGCAGGACCGCGTGGTCGTGGTTGCGTCGGCCGTGCGCCAAGTCAGCGACCATGTTGAGAGCGGCGTCGAGCTCACGGCCGGTGTACTCGCCAGCCGTGTCGAAGTCGTAATCCAGCCGTTTCACGGAGAGCTTCCAGAAGCGGTCATCCAACCGCCTCATGCAGACCCACCCCGGTTCAGGGACGTAGACGTCCAGCCACTGCACAGCGGAAGCCTACGCCGAGGGCACGAGACCTTGGGAGTTGGGCTGCGCCGCTCGGGGTGACGTCAGGAAGGCAGCTGAGGAACAGGGCTGTGGAGTCTGTCTCTACTTGTTATGGGCGCATCCCGCGCCAAGGGTGGCAACCCTGCCGGGCACGGTGACTCGGCGCTGGGAACGACCACCGAGTCCGTGCTCAGCTGTTGTCGCTGATCAGTTGCACCAGCTCGTCGTGAAGCCTGGGGTCTGTTGGTTCGAGGCCATCGAGCACCTCTCGGATAGTCACCACCGATTGTCGGACTTCCGCGACCTCCGGGACCTCGATGATCAGGAAGATGTGCGAGTAGTCGGCGGCTTCTGGGTCTACCGTGCGAGTCGATTTCGGATGCTGTTCATTTGCCCACCAAGCGGAGGGCCCCAAATGCCAGTTCGAGCCGGGGCAGCGCCGCGATCGGTCCCGGCGGCAGTGTCGAAGTAGACACTCCACTGGGTAGATGCTGGCGAAGTTGAGCTTGAGCAAGCTGACGTCACCGCCGTGTTGGGACCAGACGTGAGCGAAGCACGCCTGCGAGATCAGGTCGCGGTAGTCACCGCCGGCGCACCGTTTCAGGGACCGCTTCACCGTGGACAGGTGCACCGGCTCCAAACCGAGTTCGGCGATCACCCGAAGGCTGTCATGTTTCGAGGTGGGCTCGACCAGCCTGGCCGCGACCAGTTGGAAGAAGGCCTCATCGTTGACCCGGTCGAACCCGAGCCGTTCCCA
>JAAYVP010000078.1 GCA_012517115.1 Brooklawnia sp.
AAGGCGACCGACCAGATGGCCGCCCTGCTGGGCGAACGCTCCGCCCGCGGCGTCCCAGTGCTGTTCAGCAGCCACCAACTTGACCTGATCGACAGGCTCTGCGACGGATTGGTCATCCTAAGTGCTGGACGCGTGGTCGCATCAGGCACCAAAGACGAACTCGAATCCCGTGGCGTGGTCAAGCACCGCCTGGTGCTGGACGCGGACGCAAGCTGGGTGCGTGGCTTGCCCGGGCTCCGGGTGGACGACATCGACGGCACCACCGTGACCCTCGAATTGCTCACCCCCGGCGCTGAGCACGGACTACTCACCGAAGCGCTGAGACGCGGCACCGTCATCGAGTTCGCTCGGCTACGGCCCTCCCTCTCCGAGATCTACCGGGAGGTGACGGCGGCATGACCTCTTCGCCAGAAACCGCCAAACCGGTTGAGCCAACGCCGGATCTGAAACACGAAGGGAGCGGGCAGCCGGCGTGGCTCATCGTTGCCATCCGAGAAGTGATGGTGAAGCTAACCGACAAGACGTTCATCATTGGCACCATCAGCACTCTGCTGCTGGTGGCGGTCGGCATCGGGCTGGGCTGGTTCATGGGCAGCCGGCCCAGCAACACCACCTTGGTGGTCACCACCGCCGAGGCCGCCGAGGTTGGCCAGGCCATGGACGCCGCCATTAGACAGCGCAACCAAGACAGCTCGGTCACTCTCATCGGGGAAACCGACGACGCAGCTGCCCGCGAGAAAGTCGCAACCGGTGCTGCTGATGCCTTCCTGACCCGGTCGGACGACCAATGGGTGTTGATCTGGAAGTCCGAACCCAGCCGGGACTTCGAGATGGTGCTCAACCAGACACTCACCGATATCACCTTGTCGGACCTGGCGGCGGCGGCTGGCGTTTCCCCGGAACAGGTCAACCGCCAGATGACCTTCCAGTCACAGGTACTGGAGGGCAGCACTTCGGACGCCATGGCGGGCTATTTCGTCGGGGTAGCCTTTGCGGTGTTGTTCATGATGTCGTCGATGGTCTACGGCATGCAGATCGCCAGTTCGGTGATCGAGGAGAAGCAATCCCGCATCGTGGAGATCCTGGTGGCCGTCATCCCGGTCCGTCAGCTGCTTACCGGCAAGGTGGTCGGCAACACCGTGATCGCCTTCGCACAGATGGTCTTGCTGCTCGGAGTTGCCCTGCTCGGGGTCAATCTCACTCCGGTTGGTGCGGCGCTGCCAAACCTGTCCAGCGCCGTGGGCTGGTTCCTGCTTTTCTTCCTGGCCGGCTTCCTCGCACTGGCCTGCATTTGGGCTGCGGCGGGCGCGCTGGGCACTCGCGCCGAGGACTTGAACCACACCTCACAGCCGCTGACCTGGCTTCTGGTGATGGCCTACTTCGTGGGATTCATGGTCTCCGGCACCGCCCGTGTGGTGCTCAGCTTCGTGCCGATCATCTCCAGCATCCTGATGCCTGTCCGCCTCGTCGACGGAACTGCCGACTGGTGGGAACCGGTGGTCGCGCTGGTCGTCAACCTGGTCTTCGCGGCCGCCATGGTGGCGTTGGGTGAACGGATCTACCGTCGGGCGCTGTTGCAGACGCAGGGCCGCCTGACGTACCGGCAGGCCCTGACACTGACGGACTAATAGACCAACCTCTCAGGCGATGGTCTCGCCCCGAACCTTCTCGCCTTTGGCCTTGGCCATGGCTCGCAAATCGTCCTGGAAGGCGATCATCTTCTGGGTCAGCTCGGGGCGGTCCACAGCAAGAATCCGCACTGCCAGCAACCCGGCGTTTCGCGCGCCCCCGATCGCCACTGTCGCGACTGGCACACCGGCCGGCATCTGGACGATCGACAGCAGCGAATCCAGGCCGTCCAAGTACTTCAGCGGCACCGGAACCCCGATCACCGGCAACGGTGTCACCGCCGCCAACATGCCGGGCAGGTGCGCGGCTCCGCCGGCGCCAGCGATGATACAGCGCAGCCCTCTGGTGTGGGCACGGCGACCGTAGTCGATCATCTCCTCCGGCATCCGGTGTGCCGAGACGACGTCGGCCTCATAGTCGACTCCGAACTCCAGCAAGGCATGCGCGGCCGGCTCCATCGTCGGCCAGTCCGAGTCTGAGCCCATTACTATGCCTACCAGCGGCCTGCCCATCATCCCTCCCTGATCTCACCCATCAAGTAGCGTGCGGCGTGCTGGGCGCGGACACGTACCTCGGCCAGGTCGTCGCCGTAGCAGACGACGTGGCCGACCTTCCGTCCCGGACGCAGCTGCTTGCCGTAGAACTCGACCCGGAGTCGCGGGTCGCGGGCGAAGCAATGCAGCAGTTCACTGGTCAGGTCGTCGACGCCACCGCCGAGCACGTTGACCATCATGCACCACGGGTCGCGGGACCGCGGATC
>JAAYVP010000079.1 GCA_012517115.1 Brooklawnia sp.
TACGCCGTCGTCCTCGCACCCGGGGCGCGTCGCGCGCTGACGGACGCCCTCCCGCCCGCAGCCGCGTTCGCCGCGTGGGAGTTCATCTCCGGACCGCTCACGAGGAACCCGCGCCGTGTCGGGGCCCCGCTGCGGGAACCCTTCAGCGGGTTGTGGCGCGCACGTCGGGGCGAGTATCGCGTCAGGTACCGAATTGACGAGGAGCGCCGGACCGTGGTGGTGCTGGACATCGACCACCGGCGGGATGCCTACCACGCCTGAGCGGGCGCACTGCAGCGGCCTCTTCCGCGGTTGCAGTTTCGGTTGCAGTTCCCTCGTGTTCGTGGCCGTCGATCGCCGTCGGTCGTTGTCGGCCGACCGGCGCTGACCTGCGCAGATAGACGTCAGTCGACTGCCACGAACACCGGAACACGCAATTGGAAAGCGTGTTGGGTGCAAGCCCTCGGGGGTTCGAATCCCCATCCTTAGCCATCAGAACGGGCCCGTGACCTGGGGTGATGCAGGAGACGGGGCCCTTCGGATGTCCTGGAGCTGCAGCAGCGATGCAACAGGCGGTTGCATTTGCGGTTGAAGTTGCAGACGCATGCTGCAACAAGCGCGTTGACCGCCAGCGTCGGCGCTGGGTGGCCACACTCCCTCTGGTCGAGAACCCGGCTGAGATGACGGCCAGGAGTTCAGCCACATCCCGTTGGGATGGCTCGGTACGCACTGCGTGAACGACCTGCCGCAGCACCAGCCCAGCCGCGTCGTGGGGGGGTCGACGCGGCCTCAGTCGGTGAAACCCAGTTGCCGGTATGCAACCCGACGCTTGGAGTACTGCGTGTTCAGGACGGGAACGTCCCCGTCGACGTAATCGTGGACGACGACGTCGGTCTTGTCTTCGTGTCGCCGTTGCGCACGGCCAACGGCTTGGACTACCAGGCCGGGGTAGGAAGATGGGCCCGTCGGCAATCTTGGCTCGGATGGCGGCCAAGGCCGTTGCGCCAGTGCCACGCCGCACGATCAGCGCATCCACCTGCGGCAGCAGACTGGCGAGCGCGGTCAAGTGGTCGCGGCGGCGGGACAGGACCAGGCACTTGCGGCCTTGTGTGAGCGCCGTGGCGATGTCGACGGCGATCTGGGTGTTGCGTTCCGGTGTCGGTGAGCCCGAGCCACCGGGCCGCGCCGATCTGGGACACGACCTTCTCCTAGGACCCGGCCCTAACCGGTCGGCGCGTGCAGAATGCCGTCCTCGTGGGCAAGCAGCATGTCCACCGCTGCTGCCTGCCGGTCGTCGAGGTCGCCGAGGAAGGACACGTCGAGTTCAGTACCTTGGTTGCGGAGGTCGTCATGGACGAGGACACTCCCCGCTCGGGCGATCAGGTCCGCCGCCTGATGGCGTAGCCCGCGCGGCAGGGTGAGATCACCATTGATGCCGACGTCAAAAGCCCTGGATGAAGCGAGGGATGTTCCACGTCGAGCGGCGAGAGCGTTGCGCCTCATGGAGCGCCGGGTTGTGGATCGTGGCAGCGTGCCGCAGCGCCGCGGGCGTCAGGTCCTCGTCACGGAATTTCAGCCTCACCTCCAGGGTTGCCCGAATCTGGGCTGGCATGCAATCACACAGAAGGTTCCCGGCGCTGGACGAGCCGGTCGGAACGGTGTCCTGGTTCGGAAACAGCCGGTCATAGCGTGCCAGTGGCATGGATCCACGCAACGCCATCGCCCTGTGGACGCAGGCAGTGCCCACCGCTCAACGCCAGTTTCACCCCGGGCGGCGACGCGTTCGTCACGAGGCCCGGATCGGATGGCGCCAGCGTCGGTTGCTCCGGCGGCGGTTCGACGCCGTCGGTCACCCTGAGCAGGTTTCGCAACCGCTGGTTCTCCACCCGAAGTAACGCCAGTTGACGTTCCAGGTCAGCCTGTCGCCACTGCTGGTCGTGAGGGGTCGGACATTGGTCACGCCTGGTCGGTCTCGTCGGCCCAGAACGTTCACGATGTGCCTGCGTCATTGGGCGGCCCGTCGTCGTGCGTGGTCCCGGCTGCGGTGTCTTGGCGTTCGCTGATGGTGGCTGGGTGGATCGTGTCGAGGCGACGTGAGATCTGGCTGATGATCGAGGGAACGTCCAGCGTCACGGTCTGGCGGATGATGACGGCGTCGACCAACAGGTAGCCATGCCCGATCCGGTTCCGCATACCCCACATGAGCGGCCACATCCCACCGAAGATCTCCTCCCGCGTGGTCGCTTCGAGCGCGGCCAGGGCCTCAATCCCAGCGGACAACCGCATGCACACCGCGTCGATGACGAGTTGTTCATCGAGGTCCTCCTCGGCGTGACCCTGAAGGATCTGGAAGTGGGCCAAGGCGTCCCTCAAGATCTCAGCGGTGTTCCTGCTCACAGCGGCACCGCTTCGGTGAGGACACGTTCCCGAAACTCGGGACGGATCACGGTGTCGGGCACCAGGTCGACCGGGGATCCCACGATTTCGCTGACTGCGAGTTCAAGCGCCCCGAGCTGCATCAGGCTCAGCGGGCGGCCCATGGTGAACAACAGATCGATGTCAGAGCCCTCCCGGTCCTCGCCGGTGGCGACCGATCCGAAGACACGGACGTTGCTGCCACCGGCGTCGGCCACCACACGCTTGATCTCGGGTGCGTGCGTGCGCAACCGACGGGCCACAGGTGACGTGCCATGGAAATGGAGAAGGCGGGAGACCTCGGGTTGGCTGCGCCCGATCGCGGCAGCGATCTGCGCCTGGGTCAGGCCAGCCGCAGCCGCCTGCCGCACCGCACGGACCAACTCGGCACGCCCCCGGGCGACAAGGTCATCGGCGCGGCGTGCAACCTCCGCCAGACTGCTGGACACGACACCATCATAGCAACTGTTATACAGGCGCACCGGCCGCTGCCGACGCGGCCGCCCTGCCAGCGTGGGACGGCCGCGACAGGTACTGGCGCATCCGGCAGGTTCTGTGACGCAGGTCGCAGAGCACTCCCGCAAGGGTGCTGTCAGCGACGACAGGCGTCGGTCCCGACTCGGCGGACCAGGTGCTCGCTCCGCCTGTGGTGCCACTCGCGGTCTCCTCAGGACTCCCAAAGGCATAGCGAACGCGCGGAATTGGCCGCAGTGAGTGCGTCAGACGGCCGTGAGTGGCTCGATCTGGTCGAGGGCGTGACCGAGGTGGTCCTTCTCGACTTCGAGGTCATACCAGGTCTGGAGGTTGAGCCAGAAGCGGTCGGTGGTGCCGAAGTACCGCGCCAGCCGCAACGCCGTGTCGGCCGTGATCCGACGCTTGCCGTGGACGATCTCGTTGATCCGTCGCGGGGGCACGCCGATCGCGACAGCAAGCCGGTTCTGGCTGACCTGCAGCGGCTCAAGGAACTCCTCCATCAGAATCTCTCCGGGATGGATGGGTGCGATGGTGGGCATGGGTTCACCTCCTCAGTGGTAGTCCACGATCTCGACGTCAACGGATCCGGCATCGGTCCAGGTGAAGCAGACCCGCCACTGCTGGTTGATCCGGATGCTGTGTTGCCCGGCCCGATCGCCACGCATTGCCTCGAGCCGGTTGCCCGGTGGAACCCGCAAGTCGTCCAAGGTCTCGGCCGCGTCCAGCATCACGAGCTCCCGCAGGGCGGCTCGTTCGATCCGCGGGTCGATGCTCCTGACTCGCTCTCGTGACCAGAGCAGTTCGGTCGCCGA
>JAAYVP010000080.1 GCA_012517115.1 Brooklawnia sp.
CGAGCAGCGCGAGTTGTTGCCGCAGCTCCCGATGTGCCCGAACGCCACGGCGGAGGCTCGCGCGCTTGCGGAGGGTCTGCAGTGGCAGGGGTTCACCCAGTTGCACCTCCAGACGCCAGATCCATTCGCCACCATGGTGGTTGCCCAGCAGGTGCTGCTGGCCGATGCGCCCGGCCAGGTCGGATCCATCTTCGCGACGCTTCGGGACGGCCTGACTGCATGTCTGACCGAGAGCCTGCCAGCGGGGGAGTGGGAGATCGGGCTGCGCGAGTCGTTCGAGGTTCCGGCGGTGGGTGATGACCGCTTCGCTGAGCGCAGTTTCAGCTTCGACCCGGGCGAGGCCAGACGCGACACGCGGCTGGTGCTGGTGCGCAGCGGCGCGGTGCTGATGTTGATCCAGATCGACGAGGTATTGATCAGGGCGGACGCTGAACCGACGCTGACCACAGACGAGGTAAACGCAGTCATCACTGTGATGGCTAGCAAGTTGACCTGACCGCGCTGGGCGGGGAGCTGCTGACCTCCCTGGGCTGAGTCTGCCAGACTCATCAACTCTCTTCGCGGAGCCGTGGCGGTGCGAAGTTCTGCGGCCGGATGCCGTGCTTGTCGGCGTAGAAGTCGCGGATGCGGTCCATGTCGGCGGTGACGTTTCCGCTAATGACGATGGCAGGGCCCAGACCCGCAGTGCGGGTGACGGAATCGACATACCCGAGCACCACCGGCAAGTCGGCGTCGCGGGCGATGCGGTAAAAGCCGGACTTCCAATGCCCACCACCTCCGCGGGTGCCCTCGGGTGCGATGACCAACATCAGGGGACGTCCCGTCCGCACCCGGGCCACAATTTCGTCCACCAAGCCAGCAGGGTTGGCTCGGTCAACAGGCAGCCCGCCGACGGCGCGCATCGCCCACCCGAAAGGCGGCTTGAATAGGGTGTGCTTGCCGAGCCATTTCGGGGACAGTCCCAACTTCCAGCAGATCGCCAGCATGAAGACGAAATCCCAGTTCGATGTGTGCGGGGCGCCGATGAATACCGCTGACCCTGAGGCGGGCGGTGGTTCGGAACGTAGGCGATAGCCAGAGATCGCCCAGAAGGCGCGAGCAAGCAAAGGCCGCACAAGCATGGCGACAAGCTACCGCCTGTTCGGCCGCCGGTCGACATTGGCCGCAGGACGATGGAGCACCGCAAGTGAGAGGACGCCGATCGGTCGCGGCCTAAGGATCGGAGCGCGACCCTGGTCAGCTCTGCCCGCCGAAGACCCTGGCGAGGTGGGCGTCCATCAGGTCCCGGGTCCACACGCTCAACTGTGACCATCGTGGGTCGGTGGCGCCGGCGTCCACCTGGTCAGCGAAATCGACGAGTTCGTGGTGCATGTTGTCGGGCGCGGCAGTGGGCAAATCGTAGAGCACCTCCGGTTCACCACCGCGGGGCCGCAGCGTGATCACCGAGGTTTCACCCACATCGTCCAGGGTGAGCGCGGCGTCCTCGCCGTAAATGACGCTGGGATTGACCCCCCGAGTTATCTTCGACCAGCTCAGGTCGACGACCAGCCCGTCGTAGCCCCAGGTCATGCTGCCGGCTCCCTCGAATCCGTTGTCGAGCAGCAGGCTGGTGCCGGTGGTGTCTTTGGGCATCCCGAACAGGTCGAGGGCGGGATGCAGGCAGTAGACCCCGATGTCGGCCAGCGCAGAATTGCCCAGCGCCGGGTCGAACGCGTTCATGTACTTGCCAGCGCGGAACCTGTCGTAGCGGGACGAATACTGCAGCTTCTCGATGCGGGCCTGACGCACCACGCCGAGATGCGGCAGCAGGTCGCGCACCATCGAGTGCGCCGGAGCGTGCAGGTTCCGCATCGCCTCCATCGCCACCACGCCCCGACTCTGTGCAGCCGCGAAGATCTCACGGACTTGGGCGGCAGAGGTGGCCATCGTCTTCTCCACCAGCACGTGCCGGCCCGCCTCGATCGCCACCAGTGCCTGCTCGTGATGGAAGGCGTTGGGGCTAGCCACGTAGACCGCATCGACCACCTCGGCCATCGCGGTGAGGTCGTCGAAGGCCTGGTCGATCCCTTGTCGGCGGGCGAAGTTCTGTCCGCGAGCAAGATCGCGTGAGCAGACCGCGGCGGGCACCACCCGGCCGTTCGTTCGACGGGCTGCCGCGATGAACCACTCGCTGATGAAGTTGGTGCCGATGATACCGAAGCGCAGCATGTCTCCTCCGTTGCCGATGGCCGGCCTAGCTGGACGGGACGCGGATTGCCGTCATAGTAAAGCGTGCAGGCGCAGCAGCGCTGCTGGGAGGCCGATCTGCGCATCGATGGCGAATGCGACTCTGCTTTGCCTGCCGTCGTGGGGCATGCTCAGGTGGACTCACGGCAGATGACGGACTGGCCGACAACAGTTGGCTGCTTGGCTGCAGGTCGTCCTTCGAGTCTTCTCACGATGCTGTCGGTGATGTAGTCGGCGAGGGCGTTGGTGTCGAATCGGACCGTGGTCAGTGTCGGCGAAGCGACGCTGGCGGCTGGCAGGTCGTCAACGCCGATCACTGCTAGGTCGTGGGGGACGGCGAGGCCTTGTCGTTGGGCCCCGGCGCAGATCGCGAGTGCGATGTCGTCGTTGTACGCACAGACGGCGGTCACGGTCGGCGAAGCCGTCCGCCAAGTGTGCAGCGCTTGGGCGACACCGTCGAGTGTGAGGGGCACGGGTGCGACGTTGGGCTCAGCTAGCCCAAGATCGGCGCAGGTGCGCCGGACTCCGTTGAGGCGTTGTTCCGCGAGGGTGCTGACCCGCGGATCCCCCGGCCAGGCATAGCCGAGAGTGCGGTGACCGGCTGCGGCCAGGTGCTCTGCTTGCAACCGGCCGGTTTGCTGCTGCGGAATGTCCATGACTCGGCCGTCGCCTCTCGGGTCGCCGAAGAGCGCGACGGAGTAGTCGATGCCGGCTCGTTCGAGTTTGTCGATCTCGTCTTGACCGAGATCTTCGAAGGTGACGACGATGGCGGGGGTGATCGCCTTCCATACATCCGATAGCGGCCGCCCAGCGGCTCGGGGATGAGTGACGAAAGTGAGACCGTGCTCGCCGAGTGCGTAGGACAAGCGCTCGAACAGGCTGCCCATTGTGGGTCCGATCGGCCAGTCCGGTAGCACAAGCAAGGCCACATCGGATCTGCCTTTGATGAGGGCGCGGGCGGCCGCCGACGGGGTATAGCCCAGGTCGGCTGCGGCGGCCCGGACCCGCTCCCTGGTCGTTTCTGGGATGACCTGATGCGGGGTGTTGTTCAGCACGTAGCTCACCGTTGCACGGGAGACCCCGGCACGATGGGCAACGTCGGCCGCTGTCGGCCGACGCCGCTTCGCCCCCTTAGGCGCTCGGCTTGATGATGTCATTTCCGTCACCTCTCTTGCCATGGACACATTCTTGCCGTACTCTACTGATACGCGCAACTGAAGCGCGTCACTGATTGGATTAAGTTTTGTTGAGTACCTGCGAACTCCGAGGAGGGAGTCATGAGCACACCGGGATCGAACACACCGGGAAGTAGCGGCGAATTACCATCACCGCGTGACGCGGTGGCGGTAGTGGCAGCGCCTGAGCGTCATTGGTTCCAAGAGCCGACCCAGCCGGTCAGCAAGAAGTACATAGCTACTCTGGTGGGCGCCCAGTTGGTTTTTTACATTGCGCTCCTAGGGCCGGCGATCATCGGCATCGGAGTCAAGGTCCAGTCGATCGTCCCCGACGATCAGAAGACCTCCGCGTTGGGTTTGGTGGCTGGCTTTGGTGCGGCGTGCGCCGTCATCGGCAACGTGATGTTCGGCCGGTTGTCGGATCGAACCACGTCGCGCTGGGGTCGCCGCCGTCCGTGGATCGTCGGTGGCACCATAGTCATGACGATCGCATTCTTGATCATGGCGCTGTCGACCACCGTTCCGGTCCTGACTGTTGGGTGGTGTTTGGCGCAACTCGGTGCGAACGCGGCCCTGGGGCCATGGCTAGCTAGCGTCTCCGACCAAGTGCCGACGTTCCAGCGCGCCAGCGTCACCGCTTTGCTCGGGGTGGTTCAGAACGTCGCCATCCTGGGCGGCTCCTTCGTCGCGAATATCTTCGCCGATCAGATGGTGATCATGTTCGTTGGTCCCGCGATCCTGGCTGCCGTCGCGGCGGTGGTCTTCGCCGCTATTCTGCCCGACCAGCAGATGAAGGTTCGCCCGCCCGCTTTGTCAGCGGGGGAGTGGATCGTCACCTTCTGGGTGAACCCGCGCAAGCACCCCGACTTCGCGTTCGCTTGGCTCTCTCGGTTCTTGATGACCCTGGGCGGGTTCATGTTCACCACGTTCCGGCTGTTCTTCCTGCAGGACGAGCTGGGCGTGGCGGAGGCCGACGCTCCGGCTGCGGTCAGCTTCGGTGTGCTCGTCTTCACCATTGCCTCGGTGGTGTGTGCCTCGGTGGCCGGGAGGATTTCAGACCGCACCGGGCGCCGCAAGTTCCTGGTCATCGGGTCGAGTCTGTTGTCCGGAATCGGGATCTTCGCCCTCGCCCACGTGACCGGGGTGGAAGGCTTCTATGTCGTGGAGGCGATCCTCGGAGCGGCCTCCGGGATCTATATGGGCGTGGATCTTGCACTGGTCATGGACGTGCTGCCCAACCCCGACGATGCCGGCAAAGACCTGGGTGTGTTCAACATGGCCAACGCTCTACCGCAGACCGTGGCACCGATGATCGGCGCGGCCCTGCTCGCCGTCGCCAGCGCCAGCAGCCAGAACTACGACCTCCTGATGTACGGCTGTGCCGCAGCATCAGCCCTCGGCGCGCTCGCCATCGTCCCCATCAAGAAAGTGAAGTGACCATCGTGACTACCATTCTCGAGTCCACAACCGATTACGCCGACCTGGTGGCCCAGCTGTCGCTGGAGGAGAAGGTCACCTTATTGACCGGCTCCTCGGTCTTCACCATGGCCGGGCATGAAGGGATCGGTCTTTCTCCGATCAATCTGTCCGACGGCCCCACTGGCGTCCGAGGGCTGAAGTTCATCGGCGGCCGGGTCGTCACCCTGTTTCCCAACGCGACCCTGCTGTCGGCGTCCTGGAGCGCCGATGTGGCCCGCGAGGTCGGCCGGATGCTCGCTGAGGAAGCCCAGGCGCAGGACGTCCGGGTCGTCCTCGGACCGACCATCAATCTGCACCGTTCGGTGCTCGGCGGTCGGCTGTTCGAGGCGTACTCCGAGGATCCGCTGCTGACCGGGGTGTTGGCCGCGGCGTATGTGGACGGGCTGCAAGGCTCGGGCATCGGTGCCTGCCTGAAGCACCTGGTCGCCAATGAGTCCGAGACCGACCGCAACTCGATGAACTCGATCGTTGACGAGGCGACCCTGCGGGAGCTGTACCTGCTGCCGTTCGAGATCGCGATCACACGGTCGAACCCGTGGTCGCTGATGGCTGCGTACAACGACGTCAACGGCCAGGCCGCCACCGAGCACGACCACATCAACAACGAGGTGGTCAAGGGCGAGTGGGGCTACGACGGGCTGATCATGTCTGACTGGTTCGCCACCAAGACGGTAGCTCCTGCCGCCAACGGCGGCCTGGACCTGGTAATGCCCGGACCGGAAGGCCCATGGGGCGAGGCCCTGGTCACGGCCGTCCGGGCCGGGGAGGTCGAGGAGTCGGTGATCGACGACCACGTCTTGCGGATCTTGCGGCTGGCCGACCGGGTCGGCTCGCTGGGAACCGTCCGCCCTCTCCCGACTGACCTGCCAGAACCCGACTCCGCCGTCCGCCGGGAACAGCTGACACGACTCGCCGCCAGCGGAATGACCGTGCTGACCAACGACGGTGTGCTGCCGCTCAGCGGGCAGACCGTCGCGCTGATCGGACGGCACGCCTTCGAGACGACCAACATGGGCGGCGGGTCGGCGCACGTAAACCCGCCATACCAGGTCAGCGTGAACGAAGGGCTCACCGAAAAGCTGGGCGACCGAGTCACGCACCGGTCGACCGGCGTCGAGGTGCGCCACCGCCCTCTCCCCGCCTCGGCGAAGGTCCTTACACACCCGGTGACCGGCGAGCCTGGCCTGCAGATCGAGATCTGTGCAGCCGACGGCACCATCCTGGAGACCAGGTCTGCGACCGCCGCCGAGGCCATGGTCGGCTTTGACGACGACTTCGCTCAGCCGGCCACCGCAGTCACCTTCCGGGCGCGCATCGGCCTGCGCGGCCCGGTCCAGATCGGCGGGGTGGGCGCGGGCATCTGGACATTGACACTAGGTAACGAAACCCACCGCTTCGAAATGCCCAACCCCGGTGGGATCGGAGCGATCGCGTTGGCCCCGCCGGTCTCGGTGAGCAGCTACGAGGTGACCGACGACAACGACGAAATCGTCGCCACCGTTCAGCTCGACGCTGCTGACGACTCCGCCAACCCGCTCGCCGGTATCGGCACGTTCAGTCTGGTCGTCCAGCCGGTACCCGCCCCGGTCGAGGCAGTGCTGGCCGAGGCCGCCCGAGCGGCAGCCGCGGCCGATGTCGCGGTGGTGGTGGTCGGGCTCACCGATGAGCAGGAGGCCGAGTCGGTCGACAAGTCCACCATCGCCCTGCCCGGCGAGCAGGACGCCCTGGTGGCAGCGGTGGCCGCCGCAGCACCCAAGACCGTGGTGGTGGTCAACGCCGCCACCCCTGTGCTGATGCCCTGGGCCGACGATGTCGATGCGATCCTCTGGGCCGGACTGCCCGGCCAGGAGGGCGGGCACGCGGTGGCCGCGGCGCTGCTCGGTGAGATCGAGCCAGCTGGCCGTCTGGTGACCACCTTCCCCGCCGCCGACGGCGCCGCCCCAGCCTGGGAGGTAGTGCCCACCAATGGCGCCGTCACCTACAGCGAGGGCACGGCCATCGGGTACCGCGGCCACTACGCGGGCCACGCACCGCAGCCTGCCTTCTGGCTCGGCCACGGCCTCGGCTACAGCACCTGGTCCTACGACGAGGTCAGCCTGGCCCCCGGGTCTGCTTCGGACAGCCCCACGGTACGAGTCACGCTGACCAACACCGGGGCCCGCGACAGCCGCGAAGTGGTCCAGGTCTACCTGCAACCCGCTGACTCCGACCAGCCGGTGCGCCTCGTCGGATGGACCGCGGTCGAGGTACCCGCCGGCGAGCAGGCTGTCGTCGAAGTTCCCACCGAAGCACTGCTGTGGCGACGCTGGGACACCACCGCCAACGCCTGGGGCACGCCCCTCAGCGGCGGCGAACTGCTGGTCGCGCGAGGACTCGGCGACATCAGGGCCCGCCTTGCCTTGTGAGCAATCCTGACTATTCCCATCGGTAGAGCAGACACCGGATACCGAACGGCACGCTGCTCAACTGCAGGCCACACGGTCGAAACAACCGACCGTGTGGCCGGGAACATGTCTACTCCCGAACAAGGAGCTCGACTTCAACATCATGCCGACCGGCTCCATCTTCCCGCCGGGCGGCTTGAGGGCCTCGTTGTCGGGCACCTGCAGTTGGAAGCCCAACTCGCCTGCGTAGCGCTTGACAGTCGCTTCGGGACCG
>JAAYVP010000081.1 GCA_012517115.1 Brooklawnia sp.
CGAGGCTACCCGAACCCAACCAGGTCAATGGATCGCGATCCGGTGCGGCATCCGCCGACGCCCGCTGCCCGACTCCGCCGTGAACCGGCCGGGGATGCGGGTCCCGCACAGCGAACAGCAACCCTGTTCATCCAGGGCATAGGAATCGATGACGTAGCGGTCACGTCGGATCACCGGCGTCGCACATGTCGGGCAGAACGTGGTGCCGCCCTCTGGGTCGTGCACGTTGCCGGTGTACACGTAACGCATGCCGACATCCATCGCGATCGTCCGGGCGCGGACGAGTGTCCGGGGCGGGGTGGCCGGGAGGTGACGCATTCGGTGATCAGGGTGGAACGCGGTGAAGTGCATCGGCACATCGGTTCCCAACTCCTCGGCCACCCAGTTACACATCGCGCGCAGCTCGCTGGTGGCGTCGTTGTAACCCGGGATGAGCAAGGTGGTCAGTTCCACCCAGACATCGGTCTCATGCACCAGGTATCGGATGGTGTCGAGCACCGGCTGTAGTCGAGCACCGGTGACCTGCTGGTAGAAGTCGTCGTTGAAGCCTTTGAGGTCGACGTTCGCGGCGTCCATCACGGCGAAGAAGTCGGCCCTGGCCTGCGGGTTCACATAACCTGCCGTAACCGCCACGTTGACCAATCCCCGCTCGTGGCAGGCGTTCGCGGTGTCGATCGCATACTCGGCGAAGATGACCGGATCGTTGTAGGTGTACGCCACCCCGGCACAGCCCTGGGCGACAGCCGCCGCGGCGATCTCGTCCGGGTTGGCCTGGTCGGCCAACCGGTCCATCTCGCGGGATGTGCTGATGTCCCAGTTCTGGCAGAACTTACAGCCCAAATTGCACCCGGCAGTGCCGAAGCTGAGCACGGTCGCGCCGGGCATGAAATGGTTTAGCGGTTTCTTCTCGATCGGGTCGACGCAGAATCCGGATGACCGACCGTAGGTGGTGAGCACCAGCCGACCGTCCTCATTTGCGCGGACGAAGCAGAACCCGCGCTGCCCGGGACGCAACCGGCATTCCCGCGGGCACAGATCGCACTGGATTCGGCCGTCCTCCAGGGGGTGCCAGTACCGCGCCTCATGCTCCACGAGTCATCCGCTCCTGTCTGCGTTGGTTGTTCGGGTCAGGTTCGGGTTCAATCCACGACTCCACGCCATAGCGCTCGAGGGTGGTGCCGGCGTCCCAGTGGTTCGGCGGCAACCCCGCCTTGCGCAGCAGTGCGCGGCAAAACTCCTCAGGGTCGGGCAGTTGCTGCCAGACCTGCGGCAGGAAGGTAGCTCGGCGTCCGCCGGAGTTGAGGATGACGCCGTCGGCGCCCGGCACGAGTTGGGCGAGCGCCTCGGCGCGGCTCGCGGCGCAGATGGGTTCCGGCTCGGTGAGCACCGAGACTTCGATCCGGAGGGCGTCCAGTTCGGGCGCAGCCAGCGGCCGGAAGCGGGCATCGCGGAACGCGGCCGCCACGGCGTTCGATTCGATGTCGTCGCCCAACGCGCGGTGCGCGGTGAGCGAGCCTATGCAGCCTCGCAACCGGCTGGCGACGGTGAGGGTGACGAAGCTCGCGCCGGGCTCAGTCAGCCAGTCGGCCTGCGGACGCCCCTGCGAGCGGCCCAACCGGGCTGCGATCGCCGCCCGCGCGAGCGGAAGCAGCACGGATCCCGCGTCTTCGGGGACGCGCGGCACTTCGGCTGGGGCGCGGCGGTTGGTTTGCCGCCTCATGCGTCCTCCTGGTGCCAGGCAATCGACGCGTAGCCGACTACCCGCGAGCGATCCCCCGCCGTGTCGCCGGAGTTGCACAGGCCGAGCAGCGTGGGGCGCAGTCGATGGCGCCGGGCGGCGGTGAGGAAGCCGTTAAGCGGACGCACCCCGCAGGCCGCTCGCTCGCCGATCGGCACCCGGCAGTCAAGGATGGCCGCCACGGTGGCCCGGTCGACCTCACGCGCCCGGTGATAAGGCAGATAGTGGGACAGGTCGCTGCTGATCACGACCAGCGTCTCGGGACCGCCCCAAACCGCCTCCAGTACCTCAGCCACCCGGTCGGGAGCGACTTCGCCTACCGCCAACGGCACCAAGCTGAACTCGCCGAGGACGCGCTGCAGGAATGGCAGTTGCACCTCGAGGGCGTGTTCATCGGCGTGGACGTCGGGCCGCGTGCTGACCTGCGGAAATCCGGCCAATACGGCCATGGCGTCGACGTCGACACGCACCTCACCCAGCGGTGTCGCGAAAGCGTCCACACCGGGCAGCGCCACAGCGGCGACACCGACGCGATGGGTGGGGCAGGCCACCACCACCCGCTCAATCGGATGGGCCTGTGGGTGCAGGGTGGCGAAGCCCAGCGCGGCGGTGGAGCCGGAGTAGATGTAGCCCGCGTGCGGACTAAGCAGTGCCTTTGTGGGGCCAGCGGGCATCTCATGTCGCGCGTCGGCGAGCAACTCGTCAACCATGGACGCGAGAGCCGCCGGGCTAGCCGGATAGAACGATCCGGCCACCGCAGGTGGTCTGGTCGTCATTGGGCACCCCCTCGAAGTCTCAACTCTACCTGCCTTGACCCCGAAAACCAGGCGCTGGTGAGCGTCGGCCCCCTGGCGTAGGTTACCCTTACCGACCCTGCGGAACTCCTCGCCACCGGATTGGGTTGGCAATCACACACCCGCGACGCGGGCCGACTCCGTTGTTGCGGCGCCCGTCAGCTTCCCGTTCGATTGAGCGCGGCGGCAACCCATCGCTTCAACTGCGCCGCTGGCAATGCACCGATCTGGCGTCCGATGCTCTGGCCGTCCTTGAGCAGCACCATCGTCGGTATCGACCGGGCGTCGAAGCGGGTGGCCACCATCGGTGCGTTGTCGACGTTGACCTTGACGAGCTTGACCTTGCCGGCCTGGTCGTTTGCGATCTGCTCCAGCACCGGAGTGACCTGGCGGCAGGGTCCGCACCAAGGCGCCCACAGATCGACCAGCACTGCCATCTTGGTGCTGTCTGCCACGGCGTCGAAGTCGTCGTCCCCGGCGGCGGCTATCCATGGCAGCGGGTTCTTGCACTGAGGGCAGGTAGGGGTCCCGGTAGCCACTGCCGGCACCCGGTTGCGCGTCCCACAGTGGCGACAGGTGATGACAGAACTGCTCATGAGCGAAGCCTACGCTGCCGCGGTATCTCCAGACC
>JAAYVP010000082.1 GCA_012517115.1 Brooklawnia sp.
AACGCACACCGGAACGTTGACGGCGAAGATGAGGCGCCAGTCCCAGCCCGAGAGCACCCCGCCCAGCACCGGCCCAGCGGCCGACGCGACCGCACCGCCCGCCGCCCACACGCCGAGCGCTCTCGCCCGCCTCCACGGGTCAGGGAACACCTCGCGGATAAGGGTCATCGAGGCCGGCAACATCAGCGCGGCGGTCATGCCCTGAACGCATCGAGCCAAGATGAGAGCGGTGGCGGATGGCGCCAACGCGCATAGCAGCGACGCGACACCGAACAGGGCGATGCCCGCGGCATAGGCGCGGTTCGCGCCGATCCGGTCGGACAGATTCCCGAAACACAACAGCAACGCAGCAAAGAACAGCGTATAGCCGTCAAGCACCCATTGCTGGGCACTTGTACCGCCGCCCAAGTCCTGCCGGATGCTCGGCAGCGCGAGATTTACGATGCTCACGTCCAGCGTGATCAGGAAGAACCCCAAGGCGGCCAGCGTCAAAGCCGCGGCGGAGCCGCGCCCGGCGTTCCGCGGAGTCGGTGGAGCAACGATCACGCTCGGGTCAGCGCTTGGGCCAGTCCAAACGCCGTCCGACTCGGACGTCCCGGCCAGCGATTCCGGCGGGTTCTTCGGCGGCAGCTGCGGGCTGATCTCCATGAGTGCTCTCCTTGGCGGGTGCGGTCGAGGTTCGCGTCGGCAACGTCCCGCCGTGTGGCCCCGGGCTGTTGGTGCGCGGGTGGCACCGCCTGTCGCGGGTGAGCGCCGCCCGTCGTGGCGTCCAAGCCCAAAGGGTCTGGCTCTGGCCGACCGACAACGCCACGCTATGACGAGCGAACCCGCCGAGGGAGTTCCTACCTGTACCCCCCCCTCAGAGGAGCTCCCAGAACGTCGTGTCAAGGGCCATTGGTTTCTGCCCGGAGGTGGTCATGAAACCTGCCCAGTGACGGTCCCGAGAACTGCCTGCTGGTGGCCATGGGGTTGCTCTTTGGGGTTGTGACCACCGTCACGGTCTTCGGGGGGCTAGTGCAAGGGGGGCCAAAGGCAGGGGCTTCGTGAGTTTGCAGACGTTGAGCCTGACAGCCTGCCGTGTAAGCTCGACCCTACCGGACACACGTGTCCGGTTGAGAGGAGTCGGCAGTGACCACGTTCGATCAAACCTACGACGTCGTCGTTGTGGGCAGCGGTGCCGCGGGGCTAGCCACCGCGCTGGGCGCTGCCGACGGCGGCCTCAGGGTTCTTATTTTGGAGAGCACCGACAAGTGGGGCGGCAACACCGCGATGTCGGGGGGCGGCCTGTGGCTGCCGAACAACCCGTTGATGCGCCGGGACGGGGTCCTCGACTCCCGCGAGGAGGCCCTGGAGTACCTGGAGGCCACGGTCGGCGAGGCCGGGCGTGCCTCATCGCGGGCACGCAAGGAGGCCTTCGTGGACGGCGTCGACGACTTCGTCAACACCACCGAGAAATACGGCATCACCTGGGCGCGCGCGGCCGACTACCCCGACTACTACCCCGAACGGCCCGGAGGCAAGATCGGCCGCGGCATCGAGGTCAAGCCGCTCGATTCCAAGGTGCTCGGCCCCTGGTACCAGTCTCTGCGCCTGATCATGCCGCTGCCTGTCATGACCGACGACGTCTGGGAGGTGCAGCGCGCGTTCTCCAGCTTCGCCGGCGTGAAGCGGGTGGCTCGGATCGGGTCCCGAGTCATCGGCGGCCTGCTCACTGGCAAGAGACTGGTGGGTATCGGGGCAGCGCTCGCAACCGCGCTGCAATCGGTGGTGGTAGGCAAGCTCGGAGCCGATCTCTGGCTGAACAGCCCTCTGACTGCGTTGATTGTCGAGGACGGCAAGGTAGTCGGCGTACGGGCCACCCGGGACGGCAGACCCGTCGCCATCGGGGCCAGCCGCGGCGTCATGCTGGCCGGCGGCGGCTTCGACTACAACCGCGAGTGGCGGCAGAAGTACCACGGCATCGACGGTGCCCCCTCTGGCAACCCCGGTAACCTCGGCGGCCCGATTGCTGCCGCCGAGCAGGCGGGCGCGGCGCTCGAGTTGATGGACGACGCCTGGTGGGGCGCCTCGATCGCTCCCCTGCACGGCGAGCCGGCGGCGTTCATCGTCGGTGAGCGGGCGCTGCCGTACTCGATCATCGTCGACGGCCGCGGTAACCGGTTCGCCAACGAGGCCGAGAGTTACGTCGACCTCGGCCACAACATGCTGCGCCACGATAAGGACGGCACCTACTGGCTGATCGGCGAGAGCCGCTGGCTGAGGCGCTATGTGCGCTCCTTCGCCCTGGCGGCCGGCAAGCCCGCCGAACTCAAGCGGGCGGGCATCCTCGCTCGTGCGCAGAGCCTGGCGCAGCTCGCCGAGATGATCGGCGCAGACCCCGCGACCCTCATCGCAACGGTCGATCGGTTCAATGGTTTCGCCAAGGCTGGCGTGGACGGGGACTTCGGTCGGGGTAACTCGGCCTACGACCGCTACTACGGCGATCCGAAGGTATCCCCGAATCCCAACCTCGGCCCGCTGGAGAAGGGCCCGTTCGAGGCGTGGCGGATCGTCATCGGCGACCTGGGCACC
>JAAYVP010000083.1 GCA_012517115.1 Brooklawnia sp.
GCGCACCGCCCCCAGGCAGGGGTTGGGACGATTCGCTCGGTCACCGCGCGCCCGGTCCGCAGGACTCGCGCCACGCCCGAAGTCATCGTCCACCCCACAGCCGGCGAGCTGGTCGAATCGGTCGGCGGACGCCTGCAGTCCCGCTGCGTCCACCTTGATCTTCCAGGCCAACTCGGGCAGCGTGCGCGCGCTGACGACCAGGCCCGCCTTCTCGGCACCGCGCGGAACCCGACCGGGCGCCAGACCACCGAGCCGGTAACGACGCCGGTGCTCGGAGTCGATGACCAGCCAGGCAACCGACTCCGGCCCGAGTTCCCGGACCCGCCGATACAGTGCTCGGCAGAAGTCGTTGCCCGGGCCAGCCTCGTTGGCGAAACGATGGCCGCCCGCGTCAACGACGAAACCGTGCGGCGCCGCCAACTCCTGCTCGGCGTCCCAAACCGTGCCTCCGGGGTACCAAATACCGGGACGCCACCAAGCGTTGCCCATGCCCGCCAGTTCCAACCCCAGTTCGGCCGCCCACTCGAGCTGCCGGACACCTTCGCTGCGCGGCTCGCCCAGCGTCCAGGCCGGGCGGGAGGGCGACGGCAGGAACTCCCGACGCGCGGCGGCGTCCCCCTCGAAGCCGCCCTGAGCGATGATGACGCCTCGTCCTGCCAGCACCCGAACAGGACGAGCGGCCCGGCGCACCTCGACGCCGACCACTCGACCGGCCACACCGTCCTTTCCCCGCTCGGTCAGCAGCCGAAGCGTCGGCGCGTCCCACCAGATGTTCACCTGCAGACGCTGACACGCTGCCAGTAGCCCAACCACCAGAGCGGCACCACCTTGCGCGATGCGCCGACCCCGGGCGGCTGCGCCCACCACCCGCGCGGCGTTCTCCAGCCGGTCGACGCGCGAGTACAGGTCTGCCGACGCTCCGTCAGGCACCACCTGGGCGAGTTGCCCGATCACGCTGGTCTCGATGGCCTGCGGCACCACTACCCGCTGTGAGGTCATGCCGCCCGGCAGCAGCGGGTAGTGATCGCCCACCCGATCGGCGTGCAACCGGACACCCAGCTCGGCCAGCCAGTTGGCCAATGGCCCAGTCCCGGTCAGGAAGCCATGTCGGCGCGGGGCGCTGCTGGCTGCGTCCCCTTCGCCCACAACCCGGTCGAAGTAGTCACGCGCACTCGCGTAGTCGTCGTCGATGCCGTCGCGGGCTGGCAACCAGAGCTGCCCCGATCCGATCGCCGCCCGGGCACCGAGCCGGGGCCCGGGCTCGATAACCAGCACCTCACAACCGGCCTGTCGACAGGCGATGGCGGCGGTGAGGGCTCCCGGGTCGCTGCCGATCACCACCACATCGGTCATCTGGTCAGCGGCCGGACGCGTGATCACCGGCATCGGCAGCTGGGCGTCGTCGATCCGGGCGAGCCTGCGGCGTCGCGTCCGGCTCACTTGGCGACGAGATCCTGGCGAACCTGCCCGCGTAGCACCTTGCCCAACATTGAACGCGGGAGTTCGTCGACCTTGATGAAGCGGCGAGGCACCTTGTAGGCGGCCAGGCGTTGTTTGGCCCAGGCTCGCATCTGGTCGTTGTCGAGGGTTTGCCCCTCGGCGAGCACGACTGCCGCAACCACCTCTTCATCGCCATGCCCGGTCGCCATCCCCACCACTGCCACGTCGACGATAGCGTCGTGACGCACCAACTCCTGCTCGACCTCGCTCGGGCTGACGTTGAAGCCGCCGGTGATGATGATCTCTTTCTTACGGTCGACGATGGTAGTGAATCCGTCTTCGTCCACGGTGACGACATCGCCGGTACGCAGCCAGCCATCGATCAGCGTCTGGGCGGTTTCCTCCGGGTCGCGCCAGTAGCCCTGAAAAACCTGCGGTCCCTTGATCAGTAGTTCGCCCGGTTCACCGACCGCCACCTCACGCTCAGGGTCGTTGACGTCAACCACCTTCATCAAGGTCGAGGGGAACGGCACCCCGATGGTGCCGGGCCGCCGACTGGGGAAGAAGGGGTTGCCGAGGGCGACCGGCGAGGCTTCGGTCAGTCCGTAGCCCTCCACCAGCAGGCCACTGGAAACCGACTCCCACAGTTCACGCGTTTCTTCGACCAACGCCATCGCACCCGAGATGCACCAACGCGCCGAGGCCAACGAGATTCCCTGCGCCTTGGCCTTCTCAGCGGTCCGTTGGTAGAGCGCGGGCACCGCGCAGTAGATCGAGGGCGGCCGTTTCTTCGCCGCCGCCACGATCAGGTCGACGTCTGGCTTCGGGAACAGCACCTGCCTCGACTGCTTCAGCACCCCGAAAGTGGTATGCACCGTCACGCCGAACGAATGGAACAACGGCAGAGCGGCGTAGCTGGTCTCGCGACGCGGTTGGGCGCCCAGCATCCAGGCCTCGCCCTGCCGAGCATTGGAGTAAAGGTTGAAGTGGCTGAGCATGGCGCCCTTGGCACGCCCGGTGGTGCCCGAGGTGTACTGGATGGCAGCCAGGTCATGCACATCGGGGCGCGGATAGCGGCGGCTGATCGGCCGGGAGGAAACCAGTTTTTCCCAGCTCGTGGTGCCCTTGGTGCCGCTGGTCAACGCCTTCTTCTTGGCCCGGAGGCTGGGCAATGGCAGCCGCAGCGCCAACTGCAGGTGTCGTGGGAACGCGTTGAGCAGGTTGACCGCGACGATCTGGGTCGGACGCTCATAGACCGGCAACTGGTTGAGCTTGTCGATAGCCGAATCGAGGGCGATCGCGACACGGGCGCCGTGATCTGCGAAGAGCTTCTCGAGTTCGGGGGCGGTGTACAGCGGGTTGTGTTCAACGACTATGGCCCCCAGGCGGACGATCGCATAGAACGCGATCAAGTGCTGTGGGCAGTTCGGCAGCAGGATAGCTACCCGGTCACCGGCATGGACGCCGAGCCGACGCAGCCCTTCTGCGGCGCGAGCCACCCGATCACCGAGTTCCCGGTAAGTCATCTCAGCACCGAAGAACTCCGTGGCGACATGGTTACCGCCCTCACGCACTGCGGTGTCGAGCAACGCGCAAAGCGATTCTGTAGGCAGTTCGATGTCGATTGGGACGCCAGGCTGGTAGTTCTTGGTCCAGTAGGGGGCACCGTCTGGCGTGGTGCGCCGCCACGGCGGGATGACCTCTTGTTGGGATTCGTCAGGGCCCATGGCATGGATTGTCTCACGCCGCGAGGACGCTCGGGAAAGGCTCGGTGTCAGAAGTAGACGGCGACGGGGGCGCAACCTTGGCGTTCGACGACGTGAATCTTGGTATTGAAGATCTCGCTGAGCACCTCTTGGCGCATCAGCTCGGCAGGGGTGCCGAAACGGGCGACGACGCCGTCCTTGACCATACAGATCCGGTCGGCGTAGGCGGCGGCGAAGTTGATGTCGTGCAGCACGATGATGATCGTGCGGCCAAGTTCGTCGGCCGCCCTTCGCAGGTGCCTCATCATCCGCACCGAGTGCGCGATGTCCAGGTTGTTCAGGGGTTCGTCGAGCAGCACGTAGGGGGTCTCCTGCGCCAGCACCATGGCCACGTAGGCGCGCTGCCGCTGCCCGCCGGATAACTGGTCGAGGAAGCGTCCCTCAAGTTCCCGAAGGTCCAGAAAGTCGACATAGTGACTGATGATCTGTTCGTCGGCGACGTTGAGGCGGCCTCCGCTGTGCGGGAAGCGACCGAATCCGATCAGTTGCCGCACAGTCAAACGAGTGACGAAGTGGTTCTCCTGCCGCAGAATCGACAAGACCTTCGCCAGATCCTTCGAGCGGGTGGAGGCGACATTCATGCCGGCCACCTGGATGGCGCCGGTGTCCATTCTCAACAACCGTCCGATCATGGTCAGCATCGTCGACTTGCCCGCCCCATTCGGGCCCACCAGCGCGGTGATGCCGCCCTGGGGAATCTCCAGATCGATCGGCCCGATGGTCACGTCTGTGGAATAGTCCTTGCCGACGCCGTCGAGTTTGATCACAGAGTGCCCTTCCGCAGCAGGACGAACAGGAAGACGCTGCCGCCGATCAGCTCGATGATGATCGAGACCACTCCGGCGGCGTAGAAAACGTGATTGAGGATGAAGTAGGCGCCGCTCAGCACCACGAAGCCGGACAACACCGCGACCGGGAAGATCCTGCGGTGGTCATAGCTGTCAGCGAGTTGATAGGCCAAGGTCGCGACCAGGAAGCCAAAGAAGGTCATCGGCCCGACCAGAGCCGTGGACGTCGCGATCAGCGTTGACGACAAGATCAACACAACGATCAGGTTCTTCTTGTAGGCGACGCCGAGCCCGGTGGCGGCGTCTCGTCCGAGTGCGACCACGTTCAGCCTGTCAGACAGCAGCCACAGACCTGCCGACGAAACGACGACCAGCGGTATGGCGATCGGGAAGTAGGACGGGTCGGCGTTGTTCACCGAACCGAACATGCGGGCCGTGAGCACGTCGAACTCGCTGGGGGTGAGCAACCGCTGCATGAAGGAGGCCACCGACCCCAGCCCGCCGCCAGTGATGATGCCAATCAGCAGCATCACCTGCAGGTTCGCATACTTGCCGGACAGCAGCCAGCCATACAGCGCCAGCGACAGCCCGAGCATGATGGCCAACTGCAGACTGAACGCCCACAGCCCGGTGAAGGCGACAAGGCCGCCCAGACCGAACAGGTAGACCGAGGTGGTCTGGATGGCCCGATACAGCGACTCAAAGCCGATGATCGACGGTGTGATGATCCGGTTGTTGGTGACCGTTTGGAATCCGACGGTGGCCATCGCCTGGCAGATCGCGACGATCAGCATGACGGTCACGCCGACCAGGCGTCGCTCGGCGATCAACCAGAACCCTGCGGTACCAAACGGCATGGGGTTGCCCCAGCCGAGCAGGCCAGCAGCGAACAACACCGCCAGCAGCACCAGGCCGACCACAACGGCACCGTAGCGTCGCCTGCCCTTCGCGGTGGCAAACGATCCTGTGGTACGCCTCTGCGAGTCGTCGAGGTCAGGTGGCTCGACCGGCCCGTCGAATTGGGTGGCGACCGCCCGGGAACTGGTAGCCAGCACAGGTTCAGTCATGGTCAGATGGCTCCCCTGCGACGTTGGCGCAGCAGCAGGAAGATGAAAACCAGCGCCCCCAAGACTCCGAGCACCAGCGACACCGGCACCTCGAAGGGCATGATGATCGTGCGGCTGATCAGGTCGCAGATCGTGACGATCCCGATGCCGAGCAGGCACACCCAGGGCAGGTTGCTGCGTAGGTCGTCGCCGCGGAACAGCGACACCACATTCGGCACGATCAGCCCTAGGAACGGCAGGTTTCCCACGACCACGGTGACGACCCCGGTCGCCACTGCGACCAGGCTGGCGCCGGTCAGGATGATCCGGTTGTAGTCGAGGCCGACGTTGGTGCAGATGTCCTGTCCGAGCCCAGCGACCGTCAGCCGGTCGGCCAACCAGAAGACGGCCACCAACACGAGCAGCACGATCCACAGCACCTCGTACTGACCCCTGGAGGCCGTGATGAAGCTGCCTGCGAACCAAACGCCCAGGTTCTGCAACATGCCAGTGCTCAACGCAATGAATGTGGACAGCGCACCGACGATGGCACCCAGCATGATGCCGACGATGGGCACGATCAGCGATGACTTGAGCGCCACGTGGCGCAGGAAGAGGAAGAAGACCATCGTCCCAACGAATGCGAACGCGACCGCCACACCCATGCGCGCGAGCAGCGGGGCGGTTGGCCACAGGATCATCACGGCGACCAACCCAAGTCCGGCCCACTCGATGGTGCCGGTCGTCGTCGGCTCGACGAACCGGTTCTGGGTGAGCAACTGCATCACCAAGCCAGCCATCGCCATCGCGGCGCCCGACAGGACCAGCGCGATGGTGCGAGGGATCCGGGTGATGACAAACATGGCCGCCCCGTCATCGGCGCCGAACACATCGTAGGCACCGGTGAACAGTGACGCGGCCAGCAGGGCGAGCACCGCCAACAGACCGAGAGCCAACTTCCAGTCGACCAGCAGGCCTCTGGTGCGAGTGTCCATCCGAGGCTCGACTGCGACCGCCTTGGCAGGAGTGCCGGTGGCGGTTGTCATGAGCCTCCTCCAAGGTCCGGACAGGGATCCCACTTAGGAAAGGCAACCCTAACCTGACCCTGCGGGGCCATCAAGTGTGAGCCAGGACCAGGTCGGCGACACGTCCAGAGCGGTAACTTGCCACGCTCATTGCTGACTTATTAGGTTAGCCTTGCCTAACCATTCATGATCGACCGGAGATACCCATGACCAAGTTCCGAACTGCCGCGCTGACAACGGTGGCAGCCGCCCTGCTGTTGAGCGCCTGCGGTGGCGCGGCCCAAGGCGACACGGCCCAGTCCGCCTCGACCAGCTCCGATACCACGACTGTGCAGGTCACCGACAACAGCGGCACCCACACGATCCAGGTCCCGCCGAAGTCCGTCGTGGCGCTGGATAACCGCACATTCCAGACGCTGGCCGACTGGGACATCAAACTGACTGCCGCGTCTCGGGCACTGATGCCGAGTACCAATCCGTACAAGGCCGACGAGTCCATCGTCGACA
>JAAYVP010000084.1 GCA_012517115.1 Brooklawnia sp.
CATCGTGTAACCCGAGCCCGGCCGCCATGGCTCGGTCTGACCGGTAAGACGCGCCTCCACCGTGATGTTCTCGACACTGGCACGAATCGTGTACTCGTGAAGATCGCCGCTGAAGACGTTCTGCCCGATCCGCACATCGCATCCCTGCGTCGATGCCGAGAACTCCGACGCCTTGAACGGCACGTTGAGGTTGAAGGTGCGCCCGTCGGGCAGGTCGAGATCGATCTGGATCCTGGGTTCCAGCCCGGTGTCGGGTGCGGTCACGTCCTTGGTGTGGAAGCTGAGCACGAGTTTGGCGCCGTTGTCGAGGTGAGCGTCGAAGTACCACCACTCATACTGTCCGTGCTGTGCCGGATCGGTGCGCAGTCCGTCCTCCCACTGCTCGATGTGTGTGGTGAGGCCCCAGCGCTCCAAATCCTCCGGGCGGGTAGCCATCCGTGCGTGATCTGCCATCTCTCCTTCTCCTTCACTCGGTTGGTCTGTCAGCTCACTCAGTTGGTATATCACGTCGGTTCCGTGGACTTGTTCTCGGCTCGCGGCAGCCAGTCCTCCGAAAAGTGCGATCGCGCTCTGGTCGAAGCGACGGGCTGCTGCCGCTGCGCCCGCCCCGTCGGCATTCTGGCTTCGAGCGAGACTGACCAGCCCCAGCCCGACCAGCGCCACCACCCCCAGCCCGGAAACCCAGCATGACAGCCAACTCGCTGCCAATCACCAGGGCTGTGTGCGTCAGCGTCGCCTTGCGCAGGTCGCTGATCCCGGGAAAGTGGTACATCACTGAGGTCAGAGACGCCCCGGCCTCAGCGGCAGCGGAGCGATGAATGGGCGAGCCGGGCCCACAGCACCACAATGGGTGCATAAAGTTGCGGTCTGCCGCGATTTGTGCACCCACTCCTGGCGCCGACGGTGTGCCGCCTGCGGCTCTCGATCACGACCAGGCTCGAGATCAGCCTTCCGCGGCGATCAACCACCGCACCTGAGTCGTCTGAACCGCCCAGCACCTCGCCCCGGCCCCGTCAGGCGTCCCCGCCAACGCACGGTGAGTCGCTGGCGCCGAAACGCGTCTGGGAGGACGCGAACCCCGTGGCGACTCCCCACGATCTGCGCGGCCGTGGCCCCAAACAGCCCACTCGGGGCAACTCCGCTCTCGCCCGCTAGTGCTTAGCGGCGCTCTTGGCTCGGTAGGACATCGACACCGCCCCAAGGGTTGCGCCCAGGGCCGCCCCGATGCCGAGCCACATCGCCAGATCGCCGAGCAGGGCACCCAAGACCACCCCAATCGCTGCGCCGAGGCCGATGGAGGTCCCCATGTTCCAGTAGTCCGCGAGTTTGTGACCGGCCACGATTCTCCTCCTCAGTTCAATGCATCACCAGGTCATCGACGATCAGGCGGATGAACGCGCCCGCTCCTGTGAAGTCGTCGCCGTAGCCGGCCACGACACGGCTTGGAACCGTGAAACCGCCGAAAGATGCTTCTTCGAGCACGTGCGCACCGAAGGTGCGCCATTGCCACGAGCCATCGTCGGATCGCGTCCAGCGCTGGGCGGTGAGGCTGATCACGGCACCATCACGAGTTGTCTTCAGCGCAACATCAACGGTCTCCCCCGCGATCGGTATGGAGGCGACCGTTTCGTCCAGGCCTGTGACTCGCCAACTGATCGCCGGATCCAAGGCAGTGGCCGGGGACCAACAGATCTCGCTCGCGGCGCGGGCGGCTGCACTGCGAACCACATCCAGTCCTTGCATCTCAACCACCGGTACCACACCAAGCAGGCGATGGGTCAACTCGGCCTCGCCATCAGCAAGCAGGTCGACGCCGAGCAGGGGCAGCCCAGCCACCGAAGTGCGCACCGGCCACACATAGCCTCGCAGCGGATCGAGCGCTTGTCGACTGCGGATGGGCCACCATCGTCCGGCGATCTTGATCTGCCCATGCTGGCGCAGCTCCGCCCGGCGTCGCAGTAAGGTGCCGACGGCGATGGCGTGGCACAACCATCGTCCTGCCGGGGCAGGAAGGTGCGCCACCTGATCGGGATGAAAGGCCTGGGCATCGGCGGTCGGAGACAAGATGTCGGCCCACTTGTCACGAAGACGCACCGGAACCACAGGCGACCCGCGCAGCGCACCCTGCTTCATTGGCGGCACGAGATCATCCTATTCCAGCAGGCCGGGATGGACCGCCGGCTTCTGAGCGGCGGCCAGCACGGCTCAGGCATCCGCCTCCCGGCTCTTCAGCTGAACAGTGCTGCCGAGCTGACCCCTTGGTTTGACAGACAATCGGATTGCGGCACGGCGCTTGGTGAACGTTATCGCGGTGCGGGTCGGCCAGCACACGCGTGGCAGATCACTACTGGCCGCATCGTCTCGCGAGATCGCCGTTCGCCGCAGCGAACGGGGTGTACTAAGAAGATGACATCAGGCGGTTCCTGAGGAGGTATGTCATCAGCGTGCACTCTGTTCTTCTGCATGACTCGACCATGCGTCGGCGCTCGGTCGCCGCCGGCACCATTGGCAATCTCGTCGAGTGGTTCGACTGGTCGGTCTACGGCTTCTTCGCGCCTTACTTCGCCGCGTCCTTCTTCCCCATGTCTGACCGGATCGCGCAACTACTCAGCGTCTTCGCGGTCTTCGCGGTCGGCTTCTTCGTCCGGCCGCTGGGCGGGGCGCTGCTGGGCTCCTACGCTGATCGCCACGGTAGGCGAGCCGGCATGACCCTGACGATCCTGATGATGGCGGCTGCGTCGGCACTGATGGCCCTGACGCCGACGTTCGCCACCATCGGCGTCGCCGCGCCGATCCTGCTGGTCATCGGACGCAGCCTGCAGGGCTTCTCCGCCGGTGGTGAGTTCGGCACCTCGTCGGCCTTCCTGGTCGAAAACGCCGAACCGGGGCGTCGCGCTTCGACAGGCATGTGGCAGCAGGTTTCGGTGGGGGTCGGGACGCTGGCAGCGTCCCTGCTCGCCTCACTGATGTTCGCGGTGCTGACCCCCGAGGCGCTTTCGGGTTGGGGTTGGCGGCTGGCGTTCCTCATCGGAGCGGCGCTCGGCTTGATCGGGTTGTACCTTCGCGCCCGGGTGCCCGACACTGCGGTCTCTACGCACGTGCGTAGAACCGGTCAGGTGCCGAGGCGTCCGTTGCTCGAAGTCTTCCGGCGCTACCCGCGTCAAGCGCTGCTTGTTGTCGCATTGGTGGCGGCGGGTACTGGGCTGGTGCAGTTCTGGTTCGTCTACCTGCCGACACTGGCGCAGTTACGCACGGGCGCCGCGCTCAAGACCGGACAGGTCGCGGCGGCGATCGGGTTGGCGGTGTTCACGGTTCTGCTGCCGCTGTTCGGACGCCTCAGCGATCGATTTGGACGCCGGCCGCTGCTGCTCTTCTTCGCGCTTGGATCGGCCGTGACGGTGGTACCGCTGGTATCGAGCCTGCGCCCCACATTGTTGAGCCTCGCGCTGGCGGCCAGCGTTGCCGGCGTCCTGCTTTCTGCGTATGCGGGTTCACTAGCCGCAGTAATGGCTGAGCAGTTCCCACCTGAGGTGCGCACGGCCGGCATCTCACTGCCCTACGGCGTGGCAGTGGCCGTCTTCGGAGGGTTGTCGCCGCTGGTGGCGACAGCCCTGCACGATGCCGGCCGGTTCCACATCTTCCTAGCCGGAGTGGTCGTGTTATGCCTGGCCACGGCGTTGGTCTACTGGCG
>JAAYVP010000085.1 GCA_012517115.1 Brooklawnia sp.
CCAACAGGGCGGAGGCCGGCCCCAAGGCGCCATTGACTTCCGGACGCGGCGGAGCCGCGAAAGCGGCGAACAGATCTGGCTGACTCATGGCGCTCCCACGATAGCCCGCCACTACCAATGGACCCACCAGCGACCCTGACCAGTCCCCCATCTCGGCGGCGGGCCCTCGTTCTGGCAGCCACGGCGCGGCAAGCTTGATCCATGATGTTCATCTCATGGCTTGTCCTGGGCCTCATCGCAGGAATGATCGCTAAGGCGGTCGTCGGGGGTGGCGGCGGTTGGCTCGTCACGGTCTTGCTGGGTGTCCTCGGCGCTGTCGTCGGCGGCTGGATCTCCTCGCTGTTGTTCGGCATCTCGCTACGCGGCTTCTGGAACCCGATCACCTGGATCATCGCCATCCTCGGCGGCTTCCTGGTTACCTTCGTCTACAACAAGGTGACAAAGAAATCCTGACTCCCCCCATGAGCACAACCCAAGCCTAGGCGCCCGGTTCGTCCGGGCGCCTATTGTTTGCCGACCGCGCCCTAGTCCCGACCTGATGATCCAGGGCCCACACCGAGTCAGACGAGCCTGCGGTCGGTGGCCCACTTGGTGAGCTGGTAGCGGTTGCTGAGCTGCAACTTGCGCAGCACGTTCGAAACGTGGGTTTCGACTGTCTTGATCGAAATGAACAACTCGCGGGCGATCTCTTTATAGGAGTAGCCGCGGGCGATCAACTTCAGCACCTCACGCTCGCGCTGGCTGAGCCGGTCAAGGTCCTCGTCGATGGACGCGACATCGATCGACCCCGAGAACGCGTCCAGCACGAAGCCAGCCAGCCGGGGCGAGAAGACCGCGTCATCGGTCGCGACCCGCCCGATCGCTTCGATGAGCTCTGGTGTGGCGATCGACTTGGTGACATACCCCCGGGCGCCAGCCCGAATGACCCCGATCACATCCTCGGCGGCATCGCTCACTGACAACGCCAGGAACCTCACCTGAGGATGGCTGACATGCACCTGCTTGATCACTTCGGCGCCCCCGCCGCCTGGCAGGTGGACGTCTAGTAGCACCACGTCAGGCAGGGTGGCGGCGATGACGGTTACCGACGTCGCCACGTCTTCACCCTCCCCGACGACCGTGACCCGATCGGACGCCTTGCTCAGTTCATGGCGCACTCCGGCGCGGAAGATTGCGTGGTCGTCCACCAGGACGATGCGCCAGGGGCGGTCGCGGTGCGGGGTTGCCTCGGTTTCATTGGCGGTCATGCCTTCATCTCCAATCGGATCTCGGTGCCCTCGCCGGGCGCTGATCGAACCTTGGCGGTACCGCCGTGACGCTCCATGCGTCCGATGATCGATCCGCGCACCCCCATCCTGTCATCTGCGATGTCGGATAGCTCGAAACCCTTGCCTCGGTCACGGATGAAGACCTGCACCAAGGGCACCTCGTCGTCGCGATCGACCTCGGCGTAGACATCGATCAGGTCGGCGCCGGAGTGCTTGGCCGCGTTCACCATGGCCTCGCGGGCCGCTTGGACCAAGGCGCGCAGGTCAGCGTCTAGGTCGATGTCACCAACGCAAACTACCTCGACCGGAATGCCCAGTTCATCTTCGACTTCGCCGCTGGCAGCAGTCAGCGCCGCCTGCAAGGTCTCCGGGCCCGGTGAGTCGGCATAGAGCCAAGTCCGCAGCTCGCGTTCCTGCCTGCGAGCCAAGGACGCCACCTGGCGCGGGTCATCGGCCTGCCGCTGGATCAACGCCAGGGTCTGCAGTACCGAGTCGTGCAGATGGGCAGCCATGTCAGCACGGGTGTCTGCGATGAGCTTCTCCTCCCGCGCGGTCTCAAGCTTGCGCCGGTAACGCAGCACCCAGGGCGCGGCCACCACTCCGACGCCGGCCAGGGTCAGACCGGCCACCCAGAGCACCACCGGTAACTGACCGACGCCGATCTGGGACGCAGCCATCATCGACAAGGCGGCACCGACCAGGCCCATGCCCAGCACGATGCGCAGGGTCGCCGCCCATTTCCGGGTGCCGAGCAGGGGGGCGATCCATTGGGGGACGCCGGACGGGCCGGTGCCCTCCTCGGTGGGCGCGTCGGCCTGCAACCAGACCAGCGCTACACCGACAGCTGCCAGCACGGTCGGCCAGAAGATGGCGCTGGCCACCCCCAGACCCAGCGACTGGGCGAGTATGACCAAGCCGAACGCGACCATCAGCACCGCGGTCACCCGCCCGAAGTCAGAACGTCGGCGTGGCTTGGACTCCTCGCGCAGGCCTTGGTGGCTGGCTGCCTGCAACCCGGGCGGCTGGGGAACGGATTGGGCGTCCGGCATCACCATCCACAGCACGCCGTAGACCGCGATAGTGAGCACGTTGCTCAGGGTCAACCCGATGAAGCAGAGCCGGACAAGCCAGACCGGCCACCCAAGATGGCCAGCAACACCGCTTGCCACACCGCCGAGCCACGCCCCACTGCGGTCGCGGACGAGTGGCTTACGGGGGTTGGGGGGGCTCGGTGGTTGCTGGTTGGTCTGTGGAACCTGCCGGTCTGGCGACGGTGGTGGCGGATAGCGGGAAGGGACGGGCCCCATCATCGGGGTCATCCCTGGTTGAGAACCAGCGATGCCTCGTCGGTGCGGATTGCTCGTCACTCCACCAGCCTCACATACGCCGTCACCTCGTCACCAGTAGTGACCCCCCGGAGCTTTCCCCGAAACCGCGCGGATCGGGGGGCGATCCGGGTCGAACCCCATACCCTGCCCTCAGAATACCGGCGACACTGGAACCATGCCCACCAGCGTCCAGCCGCCGCAGCCCCAGTGGCCGCTGCGCCCGGACGCCCGAGTACCCCGCCGAGACATGAGCGAGGAGTTTCTCGCCCTCGAACGGGTACCCGCCAAGGGCAAACTGTCCGGGCTGAGTGTGGCGATAGCCGACTGGCTGTCGGTCGATGTCTTGGTGGTGCGCGCTCTCTTCGTGATCACCGCGCTCAGTTCTGGCCTGGGGTTGATGCTGTACCTGGCTGGCGTCATGCTCACTACTGACGCGCGCACCGGCGCCGCACCGCTCGACCGGATCGGAACGAACTGGCACAACTTCACCAGCCGGGTCGTGATCGGATGGGCCCTGGGTCTCAGCGCGTTGGTGGCGCTCACCTTCGGCAGTGAACTCGGAACCAACTGGAGTTCAGTGATCGTCCTCGCCGTCTCCGGCTGGCTCGGCTGGCGGTTGAGCTCCCGGCCAGGTCTGACCGCCCGAAGTCGACCAGTCAACCCAGCGTCTGCCCGGCCGCCGTTGACGCCATCTGCGCACTGCTCAGCCCGACCGACTCGCAACACGATCCCGCTGGCCATCCTCACGCTCTGTTTCGCCGCCCTGGCGTTCGGAGTGACCATTGAGGACCGTCCGGATGACTTGTCACTCGCGTTGGCGGTGGGGCTAGCGGTGATCGGGGTGGGGCTGAGCGTCATCGCCTGGTGGGGTAGATCATTGCTGCTGATCTTCTCCGGCCTGCTGATGGCAGCCGGGTTGGGCGTCAGCGTCCTCGTGCAGCCGATGGCCATGACGAAACCAAGCATCATCGTCGATCAAGCCGAGTTGCACGACCTGATCATCACCGGCGCCGGCTATGCCGCCGACCTGAGCGCGCTCGAGCCCACCACTAGCATCAACTGGACGCTCGAACTGGATTCGTCCAACGCCGGTCTGGTGCTGCCGGACGGTCCGAACGTGGATGTCACCGTGACCTTCGTGGACTCGTGGGTGGCGCTGCCCGGCGACCACTTCGAATTCGGCACCGGCGTGGCAAGCTACCGCCGGATGGAACAGCCCGGTGAGCCGGTCCTCACCATCGAAATCGACGCTGACTCCTCGGGAGTGTGGGTGACGTCATGAAGCGCAGCCCCGATTTCGCCACGCTCGTCTGGGGCCTGGCATTCATCGGACTGGCCATTCTGGTCATCCTTCGCACCGAAGGCTATGCGATCACTCTCCCGAGCAGCGGGATCGTGCTGAGCTTGGTGATGATCGCAGTCGGTACGGTTGGGCTGGTCCTAACCAAGAAGAACTAAGACACCAATCCCTAACTCACCGTCACGACAAGGAGAAAGACCATGGCACAACGTCAACTGGTGCGCAGCCGCGAGCATCGCGTCATAGCAGGGGTCTGCGGCGGGATCGCCGACTACTTCGAGATCGATGCGAACATCGTTCGACTGATCGCGATCGTCACCTCGTTCTTCAGCGCCGGGCTGGTTGTCGGCGTCTACCTGGTGGCCTGGCTGATCATCCCCGACGCGGGTTCCGGCGAGACGGGCGCCGACCAGATCTATGACCGCTACGGCGAGTACAAGCGCCGTCGCGACGCACGAAAGCCGGACGCCGGCCCAACCGACACCTTCCGCGCCGACCAGTAGTCACCCCGGCACGGTCCCTGTGCATACCGCGCGGTGACTGTGCTACTCCCACTCGATGGTGGCCGGTGGTTTGCTGGTTACGTCCAAGACCACCCGATTGATCTGACGGCACTGGTTGGTGATCCGCGTGCTGACCCGCTCGATCACGTCGTAAGGCAATCTGGACCAGTCGGCCGTCATCGCGTCCTCGCTGCTCACCGGCCGCAGCACTACCGGGTGACCATAGCTGCGTCCGTCGCCCTGCACCCCAACAGACTTGACGTCCGCCAGGAGCACCACCGGCATCTGCCACACTTCACGATCCAGCCCGGCCGCGGTGAGCTCCGCCCGAGCGATGGCATCCGCCTCGCGCAGCAGGTCAAGGCGTTCGGCTGTCACCTCGCCGATGATTCGAATCGACAGGCCTGGCCCTGGGAAGGGCTGACGCCAGACGATCTCCTCCGGTAGTCCGAGCTCTAGACCGGCGGCGCGCACCTCGTCCTTGAACAGGTCACGCAACGGTTCGATCAGCGTGAAAGCCAGATCGTCGGGCAGTCCGCCCACGTTGTGGTGACTCTTGATGTTGGCCGCTCCTTCGCCTCCGCCGGACTCCACCACGTCCGGGTAGAGGGTGCCCTGGACGAGGAAGTCGACACCCCGCTCCCCCGCGACCTGGCGCGCTACTGCCTCGAAGCTGCGGATGAACTCACGCCCGACGATCTTTCGTTTGCTCTCCGGATCGCTCACCCCTGCCAGCGCGCCGAGGAATCGCTGCTTCTCGTCCGCCACCACCAGCCGGACCCCAGTGGCCGCCACGAAGTCCGTCTCCACCTGCTCGGCCTCCCCCCTGCGCAGCAGGCCATGATCGACGAAGACGCAGGTCAACTGGTCGCCGATAGCACGCTGGACTAGTGCGGCCGCCACCGCAGAATCGACACCGCCCGACAGCCCGCACAGGACCTTCCGGTCGCCCACCTGTTCCCGGATGGCGCTCACCTGCGCGGAAACGAAGTTCGCACTCGTCCAGTCCGCCGTGCAACCAGCGATCTTGAACAGAAAGTTAGTCAGCAGTTGCTGGCCTTGCTCGGTGTGCAGCACCTCCGGATGCCATTGCACGCCAGCTAACCGTCGCACCGGATCAGCAAACGCGGCTACTGGTGCGCCAGCGCTTCGGGCGAGAGGAACAAACCCGGCGGGTGCGGCTGTCACCGCGTCCCCGTGGCTCATCCACACGTTCAGGACGTCGGGCAGTGCGTCGGTCAACTCGGTGCCCTGCACCACCTGCACCGGCGTACGTCCGAACTCGGAGGTGGTGGTGCGCTCCACCACACCACCCAGACTCTGCGCCATCGCCTGGAAGCCGTAACAGACGCCCAGCACCGGAATCCCGCTGGCGAACAGGTCCGTGGCGACCTGCGGGGCTCCCGGCTCGTAAACCGATTGTGGGCCGCCTGACAGGATGATCGCCTGTGGGTCGCGGGCCAGCACGACGGCGACGGACGCGGAATGCGGCATGATCTCGGAGTAGACGTGTGCCTCGCGGACGCGCCGGGCGATGAGCTGTGCGTATTGCGCGCCGAAGTCGATGACGATGACTGGACGAGATGCCATGCGCGAAAGCATAGAACCGCCATTACCCCGGGGGGCATGGAATGAAACCGAACTGCCGGACGGTTGTCACGGCATGACAATCTACAATGACGTCTCCGACCTTGTGGGCCGCACCCCATTGGTCAGGATCAACCGGCTGACCGAGGGATTGGACGCCACTGTGGTGGCCAAGCTTGAGTTCTACAACCCCGCAAACTCGGTCAAGGACCGGATCGGTGTGTCCATGATCGATGCCGCCGAGGCCTCCGGTCAGCTCGCCCCGGGCGGCACCATCGTCGAAGCTACCAGTGGAAACACCGGCATTTCGCTGGCCATGGTGGGGGCGGCCCGCGGCTACCGGGTAGTCCTGACCATGCCCGATACCATGAGCAAGGAACGTCGTGCGGTCTTGCGGGCCTTCGGCGCCGAACTGGTGCTCACACCGGGGGCAGAAGGGATGAAGGGCGCGGTGGCCAAGGCGGAGGACATTGGCGCTACCGAGGGCGCGGTACTCGTCCGCCAGTTCGAGAATCTGGCCAATCCGCAGATCCACCACGACACCACCGGGCCGGAGATCTGGGCGGACACCGAAGGTCGGGTCGACATTCTGGTCGCCGGAGTCGGCACCGGTGGCACCGTGAGCGGAGCGGGCGGATTCCTAAAGGAGCAGAACCCCGCGATCAAGGTGATCGCGGTCGAGCCCGCCGAGTCGCCGATGCTCAGTAAAGGCGCTGCCGGACCGCACAAGATCCAGGGGCTGGGAGCCAACTTTGTGCCGAACACGTTGGACCGCAGTGTGCTCGACGAGATCGTTACGGTGCCGTCACAAGTAGCCATCGACACCGCGCGTGCGCTCGCGACTAGGGAAGGCGTCCTGGCCGGGATTTCCGCCGGAGCCAATGTCGCGGCGGCACTCGAGGTTGCCGGACGACCGGAGAACGCCGGCAAAACCATCGTCACCGTGGTGCCGGATTTCGGCGAACGCTACCTGTCGTCGGTGCTGTGGGCCGATCTCGTCGACTGAACCCGCCTCCAGATGCTTGGATTGCTTCGTGAGCATCTACTCGAGGATTCGGTTCGTCGCCTCTCGCGTGAACGAAGACCTGGCCGCCGCACAACGTGAAGACCCGGCGGCCCGGTCGAAGTTAGAGATCGCCATCCTCTATTCGGGACTACACGCCATCTGGATGTACCGGCTTGCCCACGCAATGTGGCGGCGTCCGACGCTGCGGTTCGCGTCACGGTTCATCAGCCAGTTCGCCCGGTTCGTAACAGGCATCGAGATCCACCCCGGTGCGACTATCGGCCGCCGGTTTTTCATCGACCACGGTATGGGTGTGGTCATCGGTGAGACCGCTATCATCGGCGACGACGTGCTGATGTACCACCAAGTCACACTGGGTGGCCGGGCCCGGGGCCGCTTCAAGCGACATCCGACGATCGGGAACCGGGTGCTGATCGGTGCCGGTGCCAAGGTGATCGGTGACATCACCGTGGGTGACGACGCGAAGATCGGCGCCAATGCCCTAGTCGTCAAGGACGTCGCGGCTGGAGCAGTCGTGGTCGGTATCCCGAGTAACGTGCATCGGGGCGACGTCATCGCCTAAGCGTCTGGGTCACGGCTTGGGCCGGAATCGCGTCCGGCGATCTGGAGGTGGTGCCGAACCACCTCGCTGACGATGAAGCTCAACAACTTCTCCGCGAACTCCGGGTCGAGGCCGGCGTCGTGCGCCAAGGCCCGCAACCGGGCAATCTGTTGGCGTTCGCGGTTAGGGTCGGCCGCAGGTAGGCCTTGCGCGGCCTTCAGCTGGCCGACCCGCTTGGTGATCTTGAACCGCTCAGCCATGATGTGCACGATCGCCGCATCCAGGTTGTCGATGCTGCCGCGCAGTCTCTGCAGTTCCTCCGGGACTCCCGACTCCGACATCGCCATCAGTGGATGATCAGATCTATCCGCTGGAATGCCTTCACCTCGGTGTATCCGGTGGACGCCATCGCGCGCCGCAACGCACCCACCAAGTTCATGGTGCCGTCAGGGCTGTGGGAAGGCCCCAGCATGACCTCTCTCAAGGTGCCGACCTGGTCGACGCGGACTCGGCGCCCCCGCGGCAACGACTCATGCCAGGCCTCCTGCCCCCAATGCCAGCCCTGGCCCGGCGCCTCGGTGGCCCTGGCCAGCGGAACCCCGAGCATGGCCGCGTCTGCCCCGCAGGCCAACGCTTTGACGATGTCGCCCGAGTGACCCATCGCGCCGTCGGCGATGACGTGCACATAGCGGCCCCCCGATTCGTCGAGGTAGTCCCGGCGGGCCTCCGCGACATCCGAGATGGCGGTCGCCATCGGCACCTCAATGCCGATTACTTGCGCGTTGGTGCTGGTGGCAGCGCCACCGAAACCGACGAGCACACCGGCTGCGCCGGTGCGCATCAGGTGGAGGGCAGTTTGGTAGGTGGCGCAGCCGCCGACGATCACGGGTACGTCGAGTTCGTAGATGAAACGGGCAAGGTCGAGCGGCTCAGTTGCGTTGGAGACGTGCTGTGCGCTGACCGCTGTCCCCCGGATCACGAAAAAGTCAAGTCCGGCGTTCTCGACGACCCCGGCGAACTTCTGGGCGGTCTGCGGGCTCAACGCTCCCGCAACGGGCACCCCGGCGTCCCTGATCTGGCGCAGTCGCTCGGTGATGAGTTCGGCCTTGATGGGCTCGGCATAGATCTCCTGCAGCCGGCTCGTCGTGACCTGATCACTAGCGGCGCCCAGTTCTTCGAACAGCGCTTCGGGGTCGGCATAGCGGGTCCAGAGTCCTTCCAGATTGAGCACACCCAGCCCGCCCAACTGTCCGAACGCAATGGCTGTGGCAGGGCTCATCACCGAATCCATCGGCGCGGCCAGCATCGGGAACCCGAAGGTGATGGCGTCGATCCGCCAATCGATGTCAACGGTCTCGATACCGCGGGTGCGCCTTGTCGGCATGATCGCCACGTCATCCAGCGAGAAGGAACGTGCCGCCCGCTTGCTGCGTCCGATGTCCTGCATGGATCCTCCTTCGAGTCAGCCCAACCAATCTAGCGTCCCTGCTTGCCACTGCTAGCGCCTAGTCGCGTAGTTGGGTGCCTCGACGGTCATCTGAATGTCGTGTGGGTGGGATTCGCGCAGCCCGGCCGAAGTGATCCGGACGAACCGACCCTTGATCTGCAACTCTTCGAGCGTCCGGGCGCCGGAATAGAACATCGACTGATGCAGGCCGCCGGTGAGCTGGTACAGCACCTGGCCGAGGGGCCCCCGATACGGCACCTGGCCCTCGATCCCCTCCGGGATGATCTTGTCGTCGCTCGCCACATCAGCTTGGAAGTACCGATCCTTCGAGTAGCTCATCCGGCGCCCGCGGCTGGCCATCGCGCCCAGCGACCCCATGCCGCGATAGCTCTTGAACTGCTTACCGTTGATGAAGACCAGCGCTCCGGGGCTCTCGTCGCAGCCGGCTAGCAGCGAACCGAGCATCACGGTGTCGGCGCCAGCCACGATCGCCTTTGCGGTGTCGCCGGAGTATTGCAGCCCGCCATCGCCGATCACGGGCACGCCAGCGGGTTTGGCCGCCCGTGCGGCATCGTGGATTGCGGTGATCTGTGGGACGCCCACACCGGCGACCACTCGCGTGGTGCAGATGGAGCCAGGCCCGACGCCCACCTTGATGCCATCGGCGCCGGCGTCGATCAACGCCTTTGCGGCCTCGTAGGTGGCGACGTTACCGCCGATGACGTCTACCTCACGGGCAGCAGGTTCGCCCTTCAGCCGCCTGATGAACGCGATCTCGGCCTGCGAATGACCATGCGCGGTGTCGACCACTAGGACGTCGACACCCTCCTCGACCACCGCCATGGCGCGCTCCCAGGCGTCCCCTAATACCCCGACTGCAGCGCCGACGCGCAACCGCCCCTGCGCGTCCTTGGCGGCATGAGGATACTGATCGGACTTCACGAAGTCTTTCAAGGTGATCAAGCCCCGCAGGCGCCCCTGCTCATCGATCAGCGGCAGCTTCTCGATCTTGTTCCTGGCCAGCAGCGCAAGGGCATCGTCGCCCTTGGTACCCACGGGGGCAGTGACCAGCGGCATCGGCGTCATCACCGCACCGACCAGCTTGGTCGGATCGGTCTCGAAACGCATGTCACGGTTGGTGATGATGCCGAGCAGCACCATGTCGTGGTCGACGACCGGCACCCCACTGATTCGGTAGGTGGCGCACAGTTCCTCAACCTCACCGAGGGTGGCATCGGGGCTGATCGTGATCGGCTCATCGATCATGCCCGCCTCGGAGCGCTTCACCTGATCGACCATGTGCGCCTGATCGCTGATCGACAGGTTCCGGTGCAAGACGCCCAGGCCACCTTCGCGGGCCATCGCGATCGCCATTCGCTGCTCGGTGACGGTGTCCATCGCCGCCGACAGGAAAGGCACGTTCAGCGTGATCCGACGGCTGAGGCGCGCCGTGGTGGTGACCTCGCTCGGGACGACATCGGATTCGCGTGGCTGTAGCAGCACGTCGTCGAACGTCAACCCGAGAATCTCGAACATCGACGGCACACCGGAAGGAGTCAACGGGCCAGACACAGATGTCCCTTCGGTCAAGTGGTTGAGGCCGCCAGTCTAGCCCGCCTAGCCCAAGCCAGCAGCGGCCAGCCGGCCGCCACCGCGAGACCCTGCACCACCGGGATCGGCCAGCCCGCGTAGTCGAGCAGCACACTCGTGATCAGCAGACAACCGGTGACCGTCACCACCCAGTCGGACGCCCGCGGGCTGAGCACCACCGCGCCCAGCAGCACCCCACCCCACAGCGCGTACCACGGCTGCAGGCTGGGGTAGCTGAACGCGAAGACCACCAGTCCCAGAGCCGCGAACGTAATCGGACGCGAAGCCCCGTACCGCCATCCGAGCCAGGCGATGATCACCACACCGATCGCCAGGAAGATGGCGCCGACGATGGCTATGGCGTGCGTCATCGACCAACCGGTGACCATCTGCAGCGCGGCGGCAACGGTGTGCGCGATCGACTGGCTACCCGCTGTCTGCGGGGCACCCGACCCGGTAGCCCAGCCGAGCCCCCAGCCGCCCAGCAGTGTGGGAATGGCGAACCCCACCAAAGTGGCGAGCAGACCGAGCGGCAGCCGCCACAGCGCCTGAGCGAAGGTGACCTGCCAAGCGTGACGGGCAGGCACACCGGGGCCCGCAGCTACCGCATACAGCGCCACCGCGACCATCATGAGCCCGACGGGTTGTTTCACCGCCATCCCCAAGCCGACCAGGACGCAGCCCAGCGGCCACGCGGCCCGCCAGCGCACGGCGCACCAGATGCCAGCCACACCCAAGGCGACTGCCCACGCATCGTTGTGTGCGCCACCGACGAAGTGCACCACCAGCAGTGGATTCAACAGGCCGAGCCACAGCGCCGCAGCAGCGTCCTGGCCAGTCGCCCTGGCAATCGGTGGCAAGCACGCCCCGATGACCACGACGGCGAGCACGCTGGGCAACCGCATGGCCAGCAACGACCAGAACGGGTGGGCACCACTTAACGCGACCACGCCGGCCTGGATGAGCAGCGCGAGAGGCGGATACACGGTGGTGGTCGCCTGCCAATAGGTGTCGACGCGGTCGGCGAACGGGCCGCCGTTCATGCTCAGGCCGGTCAGATAGGGGTCGAACCCCTGCAGGACGATCCAGCCCTGTTCGAGGTATGCCCAGACATCCTTGCTGAGCAGCGGTGGGCAGGCCAGCAGTGGCGTACACCAGGTCGCGAACGTGCCCCACAATTGGCGGATGGGGGCGGTGCGAATGCTGAGCCAGCCCATGAAGAGCAGTGCGACGCCGACGGCCGCTGGCGCAGACTGTGCCCATCGGATCGCCAAGGTGTTGTGGCGGCCGGCGAATCCGAGCCCCCACGGCGACGCCAGCCAGGCGGAAACCGCCAGCAGGACGCTGCCGACCAAGCCGGTCAGCATGGCCCGCCTGGTTGATCGCACGCAGCGTATGGTACCGGTCGCCGATGCCAGAGACGAAAAGGCCACCGGCCCAGGATGCCGGCCAGCCGATGGAGATCGAACTGCGCCGGCTCCTGGGCCGGTGGTCTGTCTTCAGTTGTCGACGCCGCGCCTCAGTGGGCGTGGCCGCTCTCGTCCGCGTCCTCGGGCTTGTTGACAACCAAGGTCTCGGTGGTCAGCAGCATCGAAGCGATCGAAGCCGCGTTGGCCAGCGCCGACCGGGTCACCTTGACCGGGTCGATGACACCGTCAGCCATCAGGTCGGTGTACTTGCCGGTCTTGGCGTTGTAGCCCTCGTTGGGGCCCAGCTCTGCGACCTTCGCCACGATGACGTACCCCGGCTCGCCGCCGTTTTCGGCGATCCAGCGCAGTGGCTCCACAGCCGCCTTGCGGACGATCTGGATACCCATCTGCTCGTCATGGTCGGCGCCCTTGACGCCGTCGAGCACCTTGGCGGCATGGACGAGCGCAGCGCCACCACCGGCGACGATGCCCTCCTCGATGGCGGCCCGGGTAGCCGAGACGGCGTCCTCGATGCGGTGCTTCTTCTCGTTCAGTTCCACCTCGGTGGCGGCACCGACCTTGATCACGCAGACTCCACCGGCGAGCTTGGCGACCCGCTCGGCGAGCTTCTCACGATCCCAGTCGGAGTCGGTGCGCTCAATCTCGGCCCGCAACTGCTCGACGCGACCGTTGACCTCTTCGGCCGATCCCGCGCCGTCGACGATGGTGGTGTTGTCTTTGGCTACCACGACCCGCCGAGCTCGACCCAACACTTCCAGACCCACCTGGTCTAGCTTGAGGCCGACCTCGGGTGCCACGACCTGGCCACCGGTCAGGATCGCGATGTCCTGGAGCATGGCCTTGCGACGATCACCGAAGGCCGGGGCCTTGACCGCGACCGAGGTGAAGGTGCCGCGGATCTTGTTGACCACCAAAGTGGACAACGCCTCACCGTCGACGTCCTCGGCGATGACGACCAACTGCCCGTGCGCTGCGATGACCTTCTCGAGTATCGGCAGCAGCTCGTTCATGTTGGAGATCTTGCCCTGATTGATCAGGATGTACGGGTCTTCGAGGACTGCCTCCATCCGATCCTGGTCGGTGACGAAGTAGGGCGAGATGTAGCCCTTGTCGAATTGCATGCCCTCGGTGAAGTCGAGTTCGGTGCCGAAAGTGTTCGACTCCTCGACCGTGATAACGCCGTCCTTGCCGACCTTGTCGAAGGCTTGAGCGATGATCTCGCCGATCTCTTCGTCGCGCGAGCTGATGGTGGCGACGTTGGCCATGTCGGCAGTGCTGTCGACTTCGCTGGCCGCGGACCGGAGTTCCTCGACAACCGCCTGCACGGCCTTGTCGATGCCGCGCTTGAGGCCGATCGGGTTGGCACCGGAGGCGACGGCCCGCAGGCCTTCGTGCACCAAGGCCTGGGCCAGCACGGTGGCGGTGGTGGTGCCATCGCCGGCGATGTCGTTGGTCTTGGTAGCTACCTCTTTGGCGAGCTGGGCACCCAGATTCTCATACGGATCGGTCAGCTCCACCTCCTTGGCGACGGTGACCCCGTCGTTGGTGATGGTGGGAGCACCGTACTTCTTGTCCAAGACGACGTAGCGGCCCTTGGGCCCCAGCGTCACCTTGACGGTATTGGCGAGGGCGTCCACACCACGCTCGAGCGCGCGGCGGGCCTCCTCGTCGAAGAGCAGTTGCTTTGCCATGTACTAACGCCTCACTTCACCACGACGGCGAGGATGTCGCGCGCGTTCAGCAGCAGGTAGTCCTTGCCGTTGTAGCGCACCTCGGTGCCGCCGTACTTGCTGAAGATCACGACATCATCGACGTGTACATCCATGGGCACACGGACGCCCTTGTCGTCCACGCGACCGGGGCCAGCGGCGACGACCCTGCCCTCTTGGGGCTTCTCTTTGGCGGTGTCGGGGATGACCAGGCCCGAAGCAGTGGTGGTCTCGGCCTCGAGAGGCTCAACGAGGACGCGGTCCTCGAGCGGCTTGATCGTGGTTGCCACGTTCAAACCCCTTTCTATTGTCTAGGTTCATATGCAACTACGAACGGGACGTCGTCGCGGGTGCCGTTCCGATCGTTGGCACCCCATCGGTTCGAGTGCCAATGACCACCTTAGACCGATTTCTGGCACTCAGACAAGCCGAGTGCCAACCCGGGCTCGTCGTGCCTCTGCCTCGGTACGGTCAGGACACCCGGCGCACCACGAACGCGCGCGCCCCCATCACGGTGCGTGCCAGGATCAGGGTGGCCCGGTTCGACCCGGACGGCTTGAGCCGGCGACGCAGCGCGGCCGGGTCGACGTCAATGGCCCGCTTCTTGATCTCCAGCACTCCGACACGGTTGTCGCGCACCCAGGCACGTAGTGTCTTCTCCCCCACATCGAGGGTCTCGAGCACTTCGAAGCAGCTGACGAACGGGCTGGTCACTGGATGGTCACAAGACAGGTAGGCGACCCCTGAGTCGAGCAGCCAGGCTTCGGGGTCGATCCGGTCGAGCGCCCGGGCACGGATGACCGCACCGTTCGGCTCCAGCAGGAAGCGTCCCGGTGCCCGCACCGGCAGCCGACCAGGGTCCGGGAGCGCCTCAAGACGGTGCGCGCCAGGTAACAGCACAACGGCGCTCACCCCGGCGGAGGGCAGCGACTGACCGTCGCCGAGGCGCCACAGTCCAGCCTCCACGACATCACCGTTGTGCGAAACCCAGCAAGCCTCGACACCCGCCGGGATCAGTTCACGTGGCAGACCCGGCCCGAGCTTCACACAGACCGGCAGCACACCGGCCAGCAGGTCGAGCACGAACGACCAGGCTGGGCTGAAGTCAGCAACTCGCCAACTGCGGCCCCGACCCGTCCGCCGGGAGGGGTCGACGAAGATTGCCGTCGTGGCGGCATCGGCCGCCTCAAACAACCCAGGGGCCAATTGGACGGCGTCTCCGACCAGCACCTCAGCGCCGGGCAGGTTCGCCCCGGCCAGGGCCGCGGTTTGCGGGTCGCGCTCGACGGCGGTCACCCTCATGCCCGCGTCCAGGAAGGCGCGGGCGTCCGCACCGATGCCGCAGCCGAGGTCGATCACCCGATGCACCCCCGCCGCCGCCAGCCGGGATGCCCGCCAGGCTGCCACCTCGGGACGCGACGCCTGTTCCAGACCGTCGGTGGTGAACCAGAGCCGCGCGGCGTCGGCGCCGAACTTGGCCTGGGCACGCCCGCGCAGCGCCACCTGGTGGAGGGCCGCAGCCGCCAGTTCAGGGCCGAAGCGTGCGCGCATCGCCGCTGCCGCGCTCAGCGAGTCGGGATCCGCCCAAGCACTCGCCGCGGACATCGCTGCGGAACCCTCTTCACTCAGCAACGGATGCGAGTCCGGACGCGCACTCACGGTCATCGCAATACTCCAGAACAGCCTTGCGGTCGGCCGTCGGCGTACGGGATGACCAGGTGAAACTGCTTCACTCGATCGTCGAAGACGTGTGGCAAGAAGTACTGATCGCCCTCCCACATCGGCAACTCGTGGAGCCGCGCCACCGGCTGCCAGACCAGTGGGCCCTCCGCGTTGGACTCCGGCACCTCACCGGTCCAGGAGTCCACCCGGAAGATGAAACCGAGGGCGTCAGAGCCGTCTCGGTGGAACCCCGGCCAGCTGACCGTGCCTCGCAGGTGCATGGAGGTCACCTCGATCGCCGCCTCCTCGCGGAGCTCTCGCGCCATGCCTGACCAGATGTCCTCGTCGCGCTCCAGTTTGCCGCCCAGGCCGTTCCAGTTGCCCAGTTGTTCGTCGTCAGAACGCCCCACGCGATGCACCATGAGCACCCGCGAGCGGTCGGGCGAGACTACGAATCCGAGGGTGGTCAGCACTGGCGTGTACGGCACACCGGCAGACTACGCCGCCACCACCGGCCAACCCAGATCTAACCCCTGGGGACGCTCAGGCGAGCACCCGCTCGACCGGCATCCCGGAGTCCGCAGAGATCGTCAGGCTGCTGGGTGGACGTCCGGCCTCGATCACCTGGGCCCCCAAGACGGCGATCATCGCACCGTTGTCGGTGCACAATCCGGGACGCGGCCGACGCAGCTCGATGCCAGCTGCCGCCGCCCGTTCGGCCATCAGGGTGCGCAGCCGGGAGTTGGCCGCTACGCCGCCACCGAGCACCAGGTGGCCGACCCCGAAGTGTTGGGCGGCGTCGACCGCCTTAGCGGTCAGCACGTCGGCCACCGCCTCTTGGAAGCTGGCTGACACATCAGGCACACTGATCGGCTCGTGGTCGCGTTCGCGCCGCTCCACGTAACGAGCGACCGCTGTCTTCAGGCCCGAGAAGGAGTAGTCGAAACGGTGC
>JAAYVP010000086.1 GCA_012517115.1 Brooklawnia sp.
CTCAGACGGGCGGAACCACCTCGTTGTCGCACTCGCCAATGCTGACTCAAACACGCCGCTCGACGGCCCCGGCGAAATCCCGCCCGTCGCCAATCCCCAACACGCACTCAAAATGGCGCTTTGTTCAGCAGGCTCCTAGTACGATGATCGCCGAAGCCACCCCGGCGTCACAGTCTGTCACAGACTCAAGACCCGATCCCTCACGACGGGACAGGATCACCCAAAGGCCACGCTGGAGGCCACCTCGGGCTGGAATGTGCAGAGCAAAGGAGGACGGATGCCATTCGTCGCGTCGCAGCCAAGGCCGTCCTTGAGCGAGTCGACTAGCAGGAAGTGCGTTGAGTTCGCAGATCGTGAGCTTCAGTCGGAGGCCATGGCGGCGTCGCTGGCGTTCATGGCCGACGTCCTGCGGGGTGACCGAGTCATCTCGGCTTTCAGTCATGTATTGGTTTTCCACGGAGGCAGCGGAACAGGCAAGACTGCCTTGTCGCATCGTCTGGAGAATTGGATTCTGGGGGGCGTGACGGACGACTTCTGGGGTCCACCACCGCCCATCGGCAACGTGGTCACCGCCCGCTGGGATCTGAACAGTTCCCAAGGAGATGTCGACATCATCTCGCTGTTGCTCAGTTTCCGCGCGGCCCTGCCCCCGATTCCCGGCGGCTGGAAGTTTTTCGACATGGCGCTGCTCAGCTATTTCAACGCGGTTCGTCCAGGGGAGAGCTTGGACCTCACTTCGGCAAATGAGAATCAGCGGGCCGTTCTCTCCGGTGCCTTCGACGCGATCGCCAATGATGTCGGATTCCACTTGGACTTGGGCGTGGGCATCGCGGCCCACGCGATCAAGACGGTGGTGGCGATGGCACGGAAGAAGCTCACCGAACGACAGATGCATCGTTACCACGATCTCGGCGCGATTATCGACCGTTGCGGAACGGACGTGTCGAACGCGTCCCCGTCCCCTGAGGTCGCCGCCGCTGTGCTGGAGGTGGCGAACCAGCAGTTGAGCGAGATCCCAGACCCCAGCCAACGGCCGCTCGTGGTGGTATTCGTCGACCATTTCGAGAGACTCCAAACCGACGACCGCCGCCTTGGCGAGATCGCGATTAATCAACTGGTTGCCGCTCTGCCCCAATGCTTGTTCGTTGTCACTGGACGCAACCATCTCGACTGGGCTGACCCGGCTCGGGTCTTTCTTCCCCATTGGGGGCCGAAGACCTGGCCTCACTTGGTGGAAGGATTCTCTGGCAGCAATCCTCGTCAGCACCGCTTATCGATGCTGGGGGAGAAGGACACCGAATGGCTGCTGCGTCGCCGAGCGATCAGGCAGGGATTTCACCTCAGCGACACGACGGTCAAGTCCTTGGTCAGGCGCACTGGGGGTTGGCCCGTGCACATCGACGCGATCTGCACGTTGGCAGCTGGGCTGTCCCAAGGCACTGGTGCCGAGGTCAGCGCTCAGGACTTGGATCGCCCCCTCGAGGAAGTCGTCCGCCGTGTTCTGGAGAACCTGACAGAGAACCAAGCTCGTGCCTTCCATGGGGCCTGTCTGCTCCCCTATTTTGATGTTCCGTTGGCGAGTGCTGTCGCAGGGGTCAGCGAAGCCGACGTGGAGTGCATGATCCGCCGGGCCATCATCGAGACCAATACGGATCCACGATGGCCATACCGCGTGCATGACGCGGTTCGGGCGATCATCAGGACTGCGCCGGCCACCGTGGCGGGAGGCTGGACAGTCAATGACTGGAAGGCTGCCGCACATCGCGGGCTGACGTACGTACAAGACCAGTTTGAGGAGACTGACGCCTCTGACGACGAGCTGAAGGTGATCGCCTTGGCGGGCCTGGCCGTGACCATCGCTGCCGAGCACGGGATTTGGGAGGAGTGGCTCAGCACGCGGGTGGTCAGTCGGGCTCCGGTCGAGGCGTTGGCACCGTTGGTGCCGAGGTCATCGACCCATCCAGAGAC
>JAAYVP010000004.1 GCA_012517115.1 Brooklawnia sp.
CTCGGGTGCACTCCCCTGCGTCCGTAGGCGCGATCTGCTCACCCAGCAGCGCATTCAGCAGCGTCGACTTGCCGGCCTTGACGATTCCCGCGATCGCTACCCGCAGCGGCTCTTGAAGCCGGTTCTCAAGGTCGACCAGCAACGCGCTTGCCTGTGCGTCTGCTTGATACAGTGCACGAGCGGCTCGCACCAGGTCGACGGCTTCCTGGAGTAGTTCCGATGTCACCGGCCGACAACCTCCTGGGGGCGTACCGGCGCCAGCGCTGGCAAGTTGACGCGAAGGTGCTCGATCTGACGCACTTGCGCCTGCAGTAGCTGGGCTCGCTTTTCCCGTTCCTCGGTGTAGGAACCGGCGGCTTGCTTAGCCGCCAGCACAGCCTCTGAAAGCGAACGATGCAGCTCGTCAGCGATGGAGCCGAAATGGTCGCGCGCGGTGCGCTGAACCCTGCGAAGGCGATCCTTAAGCTCCTTCGAAACCTGAAACGTGACCTCTTCGATGTAGCGGCGCACGATGTTCTTCGCCTCGAACCGGCGCCGCATCAGTCGGCTGTTCATGTCCTCTTTGTAGGCGCGGCGTCCCACCAGGACGCCAGCCAGCAGCGAGATCGGGTTGATCAGCGAGAGCCCGATCAGACCGGTGGCTAGGCCAACCATCAGCACGCCGCCGTAGGATCCGCGTACCCCTATGTAGATCTTCTCGCCAGCGCTCAAGACGTCTGGGTTGAAACTAGGCAGCTCCTCGACCGGATCTAGCAAGCCGTCGGTCTTGCCGACCTCAATCTGGGGTAACGCGATCTCGTCGGCCACGAATAGCTCCGCCACTTCCTCGGTCAGCCAACGGGAGCGTTCATCGGTCCAGACGAACGTCTCCGAGATTGCAGCCGCGACCCGCTGGTCGATCCACTCTGAAATCTGGTCCCAGATCGGTCCCGGATCGCCTTCATCAATGGCTTGTTCGGCTTCACGTTGAACCCGACGCAGCCGGTCTCGCAAATCGTGCTCCATGTCGGAGATTAGGTCGGCGACTCCGTCGGACAGCGCGACTTGCCACTTAGACGTCCGGCTACGAAACTGCTCTGCGCGGGCCTTCGCATGCTCCAACTCGGCAATCAGTCGGGGGGTGTCCTCAGGGTGCAAGATCGCGTTGAGTTCGGACCGGATCGACACAGTCATCTGCTCGGTAACGAACGTCAGGTCGTGGACGGCGCTGCGCACGTTGATTGATTCGGCTCTTGCCAGCACGTCGTTGCGCAGATGTGCCACTAATGAGGGAAAACCCGACTCGGTGTTCAGTTCACGACTCTGCTCCGAGGCGGCCAACAGCCGAAGGTCGCTTGACACCGGGAACAAAGGCATCTCGCCGACATCTCGCAGGTGTCTCCTGTCGATGCGCTCGATCTCGCGCCAATCTGGATAGAGGTCGGTCTTGGCCAGCACGCCCGCAATGTTTGGGGAGATACGCATCGCGTGCCGGAGCAGTTGCATCTCAGGTTCGGTCAGTTCCTGTGAGGCATCGGTCACCAACAACACCGCGTGGGCCGATGACAACGCCGACAGCGTACTCAAGGCGGTGGACGAGTCGATGCCGCCGATTCCCGGGGAGTCCACGAGCCGAAGACCACCCCTCAGGATCTCCCGGGGAAGTAGGACCTCTGCTCCGACCAAGTGTCGCTCGTTGCCCGGGTTGCCATGCTC
>JAAYVP010000087.1 GCA_012517115.1 Brooklawnia sp.
GTGCAGCGGGCCGCCGAAGCTTGCGGTGTACCGCACGACTGGGTGCAGGCCGCTCAACGCTCGCCGATCTGGAAACTGATCAACGACTTCGAGGTGGCGCTACCGCTGCATCCGGAGTACCGCACCCTGCCGATGGTCTGGTACATCCCGCCGTTGTCGCCGATCGTCGACGAGGTAACCCGCACCAACAATGACGCCGAGGACCACAAGGTCTTGTTCACAGCGCTGTCCAAGATGCGCATCCCGCTGGAGTACCTCGCGGAGTTGTTCACTGCCGGCGACACCCGTCCGGTGGAGTTGGCGTTGCGTCGCCTGGCTGCGATGCGCTCCTACATGCGTGACGTGAACCTCGGTGAGCCACCGAAGGAGAAGATCGCCGCCGCTGTCGGCATGACCGGCCAACAGATCGAAGACATGTACGCCCTGCTGGCGATCGCCGACTACGACGACCGCTACGTGATTCCGATGATGCATGCCGAGCTGGGACGCCCAACGCCGTCGTATGACCCGATGGGTTGTTCGCTGGACGCCGACGGCGGCATCGGGATGGCTGGCTCTGGGGCGACTGGCCGCGGCCCGGTGCCACTGACCCTGCAACACCGGCACGGCGGCGGTGCATACGCATGAGCGTCCCACTCTACGGCCGAGGCAGTTTCCTCGGCCGACCTCGCCAGTCACCTCTGGCGCCGGTACCGCACACCGCTCGACAGCGGGCGCTGACCCACATGGCAGCGTCCATCTTGCTCGACTATCCGACGACCGAGAACTTGGCCAAGTACCCGGTAGTGGCCGGGGCACTGGCCGAGTTGCCGGCACCCATCGCGAGTCGGCTGCGGGGATACCTCGACCACGCCGAGCAGGTGGGACCCGACCAGCTGTCGCAGGAGTATGTGACGACGTTCGACCTGAAACGCAAGTGCACGCTCTACCTGTCCTACTTCCTCACCGGCGACACCCGAAAACGGGGCATGGCACTGGTGAGTTTCGTCGAGGCGTATCGGGCTGCCGGGTTCGAACTGGACGCCAACGAGTTGCCCGACTACCTGCCGGTCGTTCTGGAGTTCTCGGCGGTCGGTGACGCCGAACTGGCTGGCGTGCTGCTGTCGTCGAACCGGGAGGGCCTTGAGGTCTTGCGTGAGGCCCTGGGCTCGACGGCCAGCCCCTGGGGACAGGTGGTCGAAGCGGTCACCTGCACCTTGCCTCATGTCAGCGGCGCGGTTCGGGAAAGGGTACTGGACATCATCTCCGGCGGCCCCCCGATCGAGATGGTGGGCCTTGACGGCAGAGGCCAGCAACAAACGGAATTGACAAGCGTGAGCGTTGGAGGTGAGCGACGATGACAGCTCTAGGCATCTTCTGGTGGGTGATCTTTCCCTACGTCTGTTTGACGCTGCTGGTGGCCGGCACCATCTGGCGGTGGCGCACCGACCAGTTCGGCTGGACCAGCCGGACGTCCACCCTGCACGAACACAAGCTGCTCCGCTGGGGTTCACCCCTGTTCCACTTCGGCATCCTCTTCGTCGCGGCTGGCCACGTGATGGGTCTGCTGATCCCGAAGAGCTGGACTGAAGCGGTCGGCGTACCGCAGACGTTCTACCACCTGATGGCCACCGTCGGTGGTGTCGGCGCGGGCACCGCGACCGTGATCGGCCTGTTGCTGCTGATCTACCGCCGGTACACCGTCAAGGGGGTACGGCATGCGACCACCCGCAACGACGTCTTCATGTATCTGCTGCTGTCGCTGCCAATCGCACTGGGTATGACCGCCACCATTCTGCACCAGGTCATGGGCGGGGAACACGGCTACGACTACCGCGAGTCAATCTCGCCGTGGCTACGCGGAATCCTCACTTTCCGGCCGGACGCAGCCTTGATGGCCGAGGTGCCGCTGGCCTTCCAGTTGCACGTAATCGCGGCCTTCCTACTGTTCGCGGTCTGGCCGTTCACCCGGCTGGTGCATTTCTTCTCGGCGCCGGTGGCCTACCCGACCCGGCCCTACATCGTCTATCGTCGGCGTGACGCGGACGAGCCGGTTCAGCGACCGAA
>JAAYVP010000088.1 GCA_012517115.1 Brooklawnia sp.
TCGCGGGTCAGCAAGGCCTGCGGCGACTACCCCACAGTGGCCTCCCGGATGGACGCGATCCGACGCCGCGCGAGCCACGCTGGGCGCCTTGCTGCCGCGCAACGCTCCGTGTCGGAAGCCAGGAGGAACGCCCTTGAGCGACGTCATCAGCTGGCCGCGGAGCTTGAAGTGCGCGGGTTCGCGTCCGCAACCGAAGCCGAGGACGCACTACTGCCCGAACTTGATCGCAACGACCTGCGCCACCACGTCGAACAGCACCGGCGCGACTCCGCTCAGGTCGACAGCTCTCTGCAGGCCCCGCACCTCGCAGCGATTGGGGACGCGGTGGCCGCGCCAACCGATGATCTCGAAGCAGCCACGGAGGCGGCCGAGGAAGCGGTGCGGGCATTGACGTTGGCCCAGGGTGCGCTGACACATACGATCAAGGCTTCCCAGGCCGCGCTCAATGACATGCGCACGGCCATCGCTGAATTAGCGCGTATTCAGCACGAGGCCGGTCCGGTGGTCCGGATGGCTGAACTGGCCAATGCCCAACAAGGCAACCAGTTGCGGATGACGTTGCCGACCTTCGTCCTGCTGCAGCGATTTGAGGAGGTGGTGGATCTGGCGAACGTGCGGCTGTCCGCGATGACCGATGGCCGCTATGAGCTGCGCCGCACAGACGCGAGAGAGGGACGCAGCCAGAAGCTTGGCCTCGGGTTGGAAGTGATTGATCACGCGTCCGGCGACGCCACCCGCGAGCCGCATACGCTGTCCGGCGGAGAGACCTTCAAAGCGTCCCTCGCCATGGCGCTGGGACTGGCCGATGCTGTCACGGCCGAGGCGGGTGGAGTGGAACTCAACACCCTGTTCGTCGACGAGGGCTTCGGCTCCCTCGACCCCGGCTCCCTGGATGCGGTCATGGACCAGATGACCAAGTTACGTCAGGCCGGACGCACGGTCGGCGTCATCAGCCATGTCGCCGAGATGAAGCAGCGGATCGCGGAGCGTGTCACCGTGCGGCCCAACGGCGACGGCACATCGCGACTTAGCTGCACGGTTTCGGAAGAGGTCGCGATGACTGGTTGATGGGTCGTGGAGTCGTGACCCGGCCGTCGTCCGGTGATCCAGCGCGAAAGGGCTACGGTCTCGCTCTGGCGGCGGTGTCCTGTGGCGTCGCCGCCGCAGCCATGGGGATCGGGTCGGCCGAACTGTTGGCTGACATGCTGGCCCAGTTCGGCATTGCCGACCTGGATCGGCTAGCCGGTACGTGAACTCCTAGCCCCTGCCGGCGTAAAGCCGGAGGCCGACGAGGGATACTGGACACCTCGCGGCTGGTCTGCCTATGGCCCGATCAGGACCGCCTCCCGCATCGACGTCCCCCGCCCCGGGACTCTCGATCGGCCGCCGACGGCGACGTCGTCGCCGCCGGGGTGGCTTGGGCGCAGCACCGCGGGATCTCTCAGGTTGAGGTGCACATCGACGACGGCGAATGGCACCGGGCGGAGTTGCTCGCTGAGCCCTCGACAGGCGCCTGGCGGCTCTGGTCCTGGCGATGGTCTGCACAGCCCGGGGCCCCACAGGCTCACCGTCCGCGCCGTCGACGGGACCGGGCAGTTGCAGACTGAGCGGGTTGCGCCGTCGGCCCCGGACGGCGCCACCGGCTGGCACACGGTCGACGTCGAGGTGCTTTGACGCCTGGGCGATGCCCCCCCTCAGCCCTCCCGCAGCAACGCGGGGTGGGCGATGACGTCGACCATCGCACCGTTGCGGTAGGTGGTGATTGCCAGCGCCTCCCCAGGGACGTGCGCGAACAGGCGCCGCTGCAGACCCTGGGCGTCGGCCACCGGCTGCCCACCGACGGTGACCACCAGGTCACCCTCGCGCAGCCCAGCAAGGGCACCTGGGCTGCCGGCCTCGACATGCACCAGCCGGATCCCGTGGTCGCGTCCGATCTTGGCGGCCAGGTCGGGCGGCAACGGCGACGGCGCGACCGCGACTCCTAGGAACGAACGGCGCACATGACCGTCCCGCAGCAAGGCCTCCAGGATCCGTCGCGTGGTGGCGTTGACCGGGACCGCCAGGCCGAGCCCCTCGCCGGCCACGGCCGTGTTGACACCCACCACGCGGGCGGACGCGTCCACGAGGGCACCACCGGAGTTGCCTGGGTTGAGCGCGGCGTCGGTCTGGATGACGTCTTCGATGAGGCCCACGAAGGAGCCGCTGCGTGTGGGTAGCGAGCGTCCCAGACCACTGACGACCCCTGCGGTCACCGAACCGCCGAACCCCATCGGGTTGCCGATCGCGACCACCAGTTGGCCGACCTGCAGTGACTCGGCATTGCCCAGCAGGGCAGACGGTGGCGTCGGGTCACCGGTGCGCAGGACCGCCAGGTCGGACAGCCGATCAACCCCAACCACAGTCGCGTGGGCTTGCCGCCCGTCGGCGAAGGATGCCAGCACCTTTCGCGCGGCGCCAGCCACGTGCGCATTGGTCACCAAGACTCCGGCATCGATCACGACTCCGGAGCCGGACGCCATCTGGCCGCGGTCCCCCGTCACCACGAGGCTGGCGACCGACGGCGCAACCATCCGCACAACGCGCGTGACCACCGACGAGTAGGCGTCCAACGGGTCCTGCGGCCCATCCTCCATGGCCCACCTCCACCCCACTCGGCACCACCGGGGACACCACCATCGTAGGCGGCTGCTCCTTGGGTCCTTTCTGACGGCGAGCGGCGTCAGGGAGGGGCACGTCACGGTGTCCAAACCTGCCGCAGACCCTAGCCGGAAGCCCGGGCCACGGTTAGTGGCGGCCGGTGAGGAACTGCTGCAGATCTTCGGCGAGCGACTCGGGCTCTTCGAGGGCTGCGAAGTGGCCGCCGCGAGGCATGATCGTGAAGCGTTCGACAGCGAAGTATCGCTCGGCGAGTTGGCGTGGCGCCATGCCGAGAAGGTGTTCAAGGGCGAGGCCATCGCGTTTCGTCTCGGCGCCCAGCAGCTGCGGAACGCCTCATCTGTAACCGTCGATTGGAGACCTGCTAGTCTCACGGCGCACTCAGCAGAGCCGGGGGCGCCAGCCGGCAGCGACACAGGACCGAGCACGATGCTGAGCATCGCCAGGGTCTCGCCGACCAGGGACGAGCATGCCCAGTTGCCACGCTGGGCGCGTGAAGGCGATCGCGTCCTGGCGTTGCTGTTGGCATGGGCGGATCCAGGCGTTGCCGGGTTGCTGCGAAGATCAGTTGGACGCCCCGGTGGGGGTCACGCGGTAGCGCAGGTGCACCACTTCGGCTCCCCCGATCTCACGGATCAGCTGCAGTTCGATTTGTTCGGCAGGCAGTGCATCGAACAGCCGCACGCCCTGCCCGAACAGCACGGGCACCAGATGCAACTGGATCTCGTCCAACAGCCCGGCACGCAGCAGGCGTTGCGCCAGACCGGCGCCATGGACCAGCACGTTTCGGCCGCGGGCGGCGGCCTTGGCGTCGTGGACTGCCTTCTCAAGGTCGCTGACGTAGTGGATGAGGGGGTAATCGCCGAACTCGGGTGGGGCGGCGTGCCTGCTCAGAATGAAGATCGGGACCCCGGCATGGTGGTCGCCGCCCCAGCCGCCAGCGGGCTCGATCGTGCCCCGACCGGCGAGCACCGCCCCGGTCGCCATCAACTCCGTCCACACCTCACGGTCCGGCCCCGACAGACGCCTGCCGACTGTTCCGGTGTCGTTCACCCCACCCTCGCCGAACCACACATCGGAACGCGGTTCCGGGTCCATGGATACGCGCTTGCCGAACACCCACTCGTGCAACCGCTCGCCGCCGTCGCCGAGACCGTTGTCGGGCCGCACGTTGGGCCCAGCGATGAAGCCATCGACAGAGATCGACATATAGAGCACGGTCGCAGACATCAACGTCCTCCATCCCCGGATGATCCGAGCGTTCGTAACACCGGTGGACAGCACCCGATCGAGCACCTGGCTGCCCAGCCTAGTCCTGGCTGCCGATGGCCCACGCTGCGTCACGGAAACGTGCCGCTTGGATGGCGTGGCAGGCCTCGCGGCTGTCACCCCAGCCTGGCGTCGGGGTCCTTGAAGGCGGTACAGGTCGTGGAAAGCGCGGGCGACCGTCGGTCTACTCCTGCAACCCCCGGATGGCGTGACTGAGTTCCTTTGGTTCCCCCGCCTGACTCCCCACCTATGCGCCAGCTGAGCGCAGTCCTGGCCGAATGCTCGCCAAATGCAGGAACCTGGTCACGGGGCCGTGGCGAAGCCAGTCGATCGGCCCAAGCTCAGAAGGAACATCCAGGCATGTTCTGGGCCGGGAAGTCCCTCAGGCCGCTCGAATGCGACAGCGATCGAATCGATCTGCTGGCAAGGCAGCCACCTCAGCCCCGACCGGCCGTCGGGTGCACATCGAAACGGCGAATCCCAAACGGATGGATTCACCCCACGAGGCCGCGCAGTCGCGGCGCCGCAGTGGCGAAGTAGGACCCCCGGATCAGGTCGGCGACATCGTCCCAATCAGTATCCGGACCGAGGTCGAGGCCGGTCCACCCGGAGGGCCCGAGGTAGGCGGGTACATAGGCACCCGGCATCTCACGCAGCGCTGCCTGCTCGTCCAGGTCACCAAGCAGCACCACCGCCTGCGGGTGCTGCACCCACTCCCCCGCAACCTTCAACGACCCGCCGTAGTACGCGAACACCTTGCGGGTGTAGAAAGCCGGACGCCCATGTGACACCTTCTCCGCAGCCTCCGGCAGACCAAGCGCGATCTCCCGCACCCGAGCAAGCAGCGGGTCGTCGTCGTCGAACATCCGCGGGTGCGTCATGGTCCCAGCCTGCCAGCAGGTGGAAGCCGCCACCAGGGGCTACCGGCGTGGTCCCACCATCGCCGGCAACGACTCCCCTCATGTCCCCTCCCATCAACATGCCCCGGCGTAGCATTGGCCGCAGGAGATTGCTGCCATGTCCACCCACAACGTTGAGGGCGTACCACTTCGCGACAAGGCTTCCCACCGGCCAGCCGCCCGACGGCTGGCTCAGGTGCTCTTCGTGGCGGCAGTGACCCTATCGATACTTGCCACGGTCGCTGCCCGAGTGCGGGATGCCGCCGTCGTAGGTACTGGGACGCCGTCTCTGACGGTAAGCGAGTGAGAGGAAACCGACCATGAAGGTACTCGTGGCGTACGCCACCCGCCACGGCTCTACGGCGGGGATCGCCGAGCGAATCGCCTCCGCGATCTCCGCTGGCGGCCACACGGCCGAGGCCTTGCCCGTCGAGGACGCGGGCCCAGTCGAGGGCTACGACGCGGTCGTGCTCGGTGGCGCGGCCTACATGTATCACTGGCTCAAACCCGCGCTTCAGTTCGCGCGACGTCACCAGGCCGCCCTCGCCGAGCGGCCGGTGTGGCTGTTCAGCAGCGGCCCGCTCGGCACAGCGGAGGTGGATCAGGAGGGCAAGGACGTGCGTGCCGGAGCCCGGCCCCGAGAGTTCGACGAGTTGACCCGCACACTGTCGCCACGCGGCGAGCGGGTCTTCTTCGGTGCCTACGATCCGACCCAAAAGCCTGTCGGGCTGGGCGAACGGCTCACACGCGCCATGCCTGCGGGACGGGATCTGCTTCCCGAAGGCGACTTCCGCGACTGGGAAGACATCGACGCTTGGGCCAAGCAGATCGCGGCGGAACTCCGCGACCGGGCCGAGTGACAGCTGTGTAGGCCGCCGTGCTGACGATGGCAGGGTTCACCTCGCCCGAATGGCGTGACTGAGTTCCTTTGATTCCCCCGCCATGCTCCCCGACTCGAGCGGGACGTGAGCGCAGTCGTGCCGGATGGCCGCCAAATGCAGGAACCTGGTCATCGAACACCACCGTGCTGCGGACGTAGTGGAGGGCCCGCAGATTGAAGAGGCTGTCCTCGCCCACCTGCCGCCGCTCGAAGAACTCCATCCCGGTGGCGATCACCATGCTGCGCCGGTAGAGGTTTCGGAACAAAAACCACAAGGCGTTCCGTGATGTGCAGCGGCACACCACCGAGACCATGCCGCCCATCAGAAGCCGCCTAGTCAGAGGCAAGTTATGGTCCTCGCCAGGGACCCGTCGAAATGGTCGGGGCGACAGGACTCGAACTTGCGGCACATCCGCGGCTTAACCCCAGTTCCACAACGCCATATGCAGTTCGGACGCATCCTGTGTGGGCCCGCTGGGACTTGTCTGGGACTACCGTAACGGCCGTGAACCTGTCGCCCCAAGGCGCCACGAAAACGACCGATGCGTCCAGGATCGACGCGGTGGCAGCCTTCGTCTCCGGTGCACAAACGCCAACTCGCTTTCCACGCTGGCCGACCCCATCCTGGAAGCCGACACGTCAAGGGTTCGCCAACACACGTATAGCACATGCTATAATGGGGTCATGTCCAGCAACTTGGCGGAGGTGGCCCGCCATGCCGACCATCGAATCGCACAGGCGCGCGCCGAACTCGTCCGGGCTGTGCGACAGGCTGCCGCAGCAGGAATGACCCAGACGCAGATCGCTGCCGAGATTGGGCGCAGCCAACCCGAGGTCTCCCGTCTCCTTCACTTCCATGGCACGTCCCCCCTGGCGCGTCGGTTGCGCAAGCACGCCGCCGAGATCCAGCGTTTGGTGGCCGAGGCTGGTGGCAGCAACGTACGCGTGTTCGGGTCGGTCGCCACCGGGGAGGATCGGGAGGATTCCGACATCGACTTGTTGTTCACCATGGAACGTCCCCTCAGCCTGATGCAGCTCGGGGTGATGGAGCGGGACGTGAGCCGAGTGCTGGGTTGCCCGGTAGATGTCGTGCCCGACTCCGCGCTGCGACCCGAGCAGCGCGACCGGATCATGGCCGAGGCGGTCCCACTGTGAGCAGAACCACCGTGGAGATCCTGCAGGACGCATTGGCCCACTTCGAGATCATGCAAGACCATGCCGCGCAGGACCTCGATGAGCGTCTGGTCATCGATGCGGTCTGCATGCGCTTGTCAGCCGGGATCGAGGCGCTGGCCGCGCTCGACCCTACCGTGCGCGAGGAGATCTTCGGCGAGGTCTGGCCGCTGATGTGGGGCATGCGGAACCGGATTGCGCACGGCTACCTGCTGGTCGAGACCACCATCATCCGCCAGACGCTGATCCACGATGTTCCCTCTATCGTGAGCCGCATCAGGCTGCGCGTTCACGTTGACGCATCCGCAGCGATCGACGACGACGCCACAGGTGGCGAGTCAGCGCACGACAGGGGCTGACGTCGATGTCGGTCTCCCGATCTGGTGACGCGCACGGGCGTCAGGCTGACCTGGAGCGCCAGTTGGCCGCACTCCGGGTGGAGAACCAGCGATTGAGGAATCTGCTCAAGGTCGCAGACGGGGTCGAACCGCCGCATGCGCAGCCGACACTGGCACCCGTCTGACCCAGGCCTGGTGACGAACGCATCGCCGGTGGAGGCGAAGCTGGCCTTGTACGCACGCCTGTTCGCGGCGCGGCGCGACGTGTACGCGCACTACTGGGAGAACCAGCACAAGGGCACGAAGGGTTGGTCGCCCACGGTGCGCGACCCGTTCCGCAAGGGTTCGGTGTGGGATCGCCGACCGCTTCCCTTGACGCTCGAGGTGCTCGCCGCGCACCTGCGCGCCGACGACGACTTGTTCATCGGACTGTACCCACTCCTGCCGGACGCGACCTGCTGGTGGCTGGCCGCCGACTTCGACGGCCCGCAGGCGATGCTCGACGCACACGCCTACGTGAAGGCAGCCACCTCACTCGGCGTCCCCTGTGGGCTGGAGATCTCCCAATCGGGCCGCGGTGCGCACGTGTGGACGTTCTTCACCTCCCCCGTCCCGGCCGCCGATGCGCGGGCGATGGGCACCGCGTGCATCCATCGTGCGATGGCGTTGCGCGGATCCATGCCGCTGGCCAGCTACGACCGGCTGTTCCCGAACTAGGACACCGTCCCCACAGGCTCCTCGGGCGTCGGGAACCTGATCGCCGCGCCCCTGAACGGCAGCGCCGCACCCAGCGCCATACCACCCTGTTCGTGGACATAGTCACCTGGGAACCCCTGCCCGACCAGTGGGAGTACCTGTCACGCCTGGACAGGATGACCCCACGCCAGGTAGCAGCAGCAGGCCGCACGGAACGCATCGTTGTCGGACCCGAGGTGACCAAGCTGGACGCCTCACCGGCGACCGCCATCCGCCCCCGCCTCCCAGCCCAGGTCCGCGCCACACTCGGGGCGAGGCTGAGAATCCGGGACGAGGACCTGACGCCGGAGGTGTCGGCCGCACTGCGGCATGCAGCCACGATCCACAACCCTGCCTTCTACGAAGCCCAACGCGCCCGCCGCTCGACCTGGGGCATCCCCCGCTTCCTCCAGGGCTTCGACGTCGCCATCAACGGCGACCTGATCCTGCCACGCGGACTACGTCACCAAGCCGCGGACCTCATCAGACGAGCGGACAGTGAGCTCGTCAGCGACGACGAACGCAACCAGGGCAACGAACTCGACGTGTCCTTCTTCGGCGAGTTGGACGACCGGCAGGCGACAGCAGTGGACACGATGCTGGCCCGCGAGGACGGCATCCTCCATGCACCCACCGGCTCGGGCAAGACCGTGATGGCCTGCGCCATCATCGCCGAACGCGCAGTCACCACCCTCGTCCTGATCAACAAGACCACACTCGCCTCACAATGGCGCGAACAGATCCGCACCCTCCTCGGCATCAAGGCCGGCCAGCTCGGCGGCGGCCGCGTCAAGACCCGGGGACAGGTCGACATCATGCTGCTGCAAACCCTCGCCCGCCACATCTGACCCGAGCTCACGCTCGGTCCCCGACACGACTTCGGGGGACTCAGCGGGGACTTCGAATGATCAGGTGGCACCGTAACTCCGGCCCATGATCTCACTCTCGAAAAGCGACGTCCCTAGTCACAAGGAGAATGGATCAACGGGCGACAGGCTTTCCACCTGCCACCCCCACGGACATCACCCCTAGTCAGATCGCGATTACGTCGGGGCGACAGGACTCGAACCTGCGATCTCCTGCTCCCAAAGCAGGCGCGCTAGCCACTACGCTACGCCCCGTGGTAGATCAGCCTGACCAAGTGTACTGGACTTCGACCATCGCCAACGACCGCTGCCGCTACCCGAGAATCCCTGCTGGTCGGTATGGTTCACAACCAAGGGGGGCGGACACATGAGCGAGAGACGACCTAAGTCGCTTGGACGCGACGGCATCACCGTGATCGTCAACCACGAACGCGCCTTACGGGCACGCGAGGTCGCGCAACCGACCGACACCGATCGGGACCGGGCCCAAGCACTGCTGCCGAACCTGCTCGACCGGCTTGCCGATCGTCCCCGCTGACTCCGCGCCCTACCCGACGGCACTCCATCCGCCGATCCGGCGATCAGCCCTCGATCGACCCTGTCGTTTCGTAGTTGGTGAGCATGTCGATGCGCGTTTGATGACGCTCATTGCCCGAGAACGGGGTCTGGAGGAAGGCGCGAGCGATCTCCAAACCCTCTTCCGGGGCGACGAACCTACCACCAATCGCCACACAGTTGGCGTTGTTGTGCTCGCGTCCCAGCTGCGCCAACTCCACGTTGAAAGCCAGCGCCGCCCGGCAGCCCTTGACCTTGTTGGCCGCAATCTGCTCGCCGTTGCCCGAACCACCCAGGACGATTCCAAGCGAGCCCTGGTCGGCCTCGGCCACCACTGCCTCAGCGCAGGGAATGATGAAGACCGGGTAGTTATCGAGGGCATCGTAGGTGGTCGCGCCGTGATCCACGACTTCGTAGCCGTCAGCCCGCAGGTGCTCTACTAGGTATTCCTTCAACTCGAAGGCGGCATGATCAGTTCCAATGTGAACGCGCATGCAGCCATGGTCCCAGACCTGGCAGCGCTCATGCGGCCAAACCGGGCGAACCCTCCCGGCAACGTCCCACACAAGGCGACAGGCTGCTCACTTGTTGAGCCCATCCGGGCCCTCTGCGAGCAGGACGCGGAAGCCTTCCTCGTCCAGAACAGGCAGGCCGAGCTGTTCCGCCTTGGCGGCCTTGGAGCCAGGATTCTGCCCCACCACCACGAAATCGGTCTTCCGCGAAACCGAACTCGTGGCTTTCCCACCGCGTGCCGCGATGGCCTGCTGCGCTTCGTCACGGGTAAACCCAGCCAGGCTGCCGGTGACCACCACGCTCA
>JAAYVP010000089.1 GCA_012517115.1 Brooklawnia sp.
CTGGTTGGGTCTGGCGACCCGACGAAGGCCAGTCCAGCGCGCAGCGCTGTGTGAACAGTGGAATCAAGCTGTGCGCCTGCTGTGGCTTCTGCTCGGTGACATGACAACAGTGGCGCCCCCCAAGACGGGGGACGCCACTGCGCTTCTGTCTCGCCAGTTAGTCGAGAGACGTTACCGGGGTGAGGCACACCGGGGGTGCGGCCGGACCCTTTCGCGAACCCTCTGCTAGGCGGAGTTGAGGACCTGATTCAACCGGTACATGAACGCCGCCATGGCGTCCCGGTTCACCGGTTGCCACGGGCGGAAGGTGCCGTCATCCCAGCCGGTGGAGATACCCTCGGAGTACAGCCAGGCGATCTCCTTGTAGAACTGGGTGCTCGGGGTGACGTCGGTGAACGGTGAGGTCGCCGGTGGCTCGAACTCGGGTTCTCCTGCGAACCGGTACATGAACGCCGCCATCGCATCCCGGTCGATCAGATTCCAGGGCCTGAAGGTGCCGTCATCCCAGCCGGTGGAGATACCCTCGGAGTACAGCCAGGTGATCTCTTTGTAGAACTGGGTGTTCGGGGTGACATCGGTGAACGGTGAGATCGCCGGTGGCTCGAACTCGGGTTCACCCGCAAGCCGGTACATGAACGCCGCCATCGCATCCCGCTCGACCGGCTGCCACGGCCGGAAAGTGCCATCGGGCCAGCCGGTGGAGATGCCTTGCTCTGCCATCCACATGATCTCGTCGTAGAACTGGATGTCAGGGGTGACATCGGTGAACCCCTTGGTCGGGTAGGTGATGCCGTGACCGAAGCCGAAGAGGGTGTCGCTGGCCTGGTAGCCGGGCAGGTCCGGGTCCTGGGACGCAATGGCTGCCACGTTGTTTGCTAATGCGAACGGCATCTTGCCCTGGGGAGCGAAGTTGCCAGACAACACATCCCACAGAGCGGAGTCGGTGACCCCGAACCCGGCGACGATCGCGCCGGCGTCCTGCAGGCCGCTGGCCTGGTCGAGAACGTAGGGCTGCCGGAAGTAGACGCTGAGCACAACGTTCTCGGCCCCCACGGTGTCCATGACCGTCTGGATGTCGCTCAATGACGGGGTGATGGTCCACGACTGCGATGCGGCCATGCCGGTGAAGTCGAGGACGCCGGACTCCCATGGCAGCGCGCCACCGAAGCGCAGGCCGTTGTCGGTGCAACTGGGTGTGGGGTTGGCGACGTTGATGTTCTGGTTGACGCCGTTGATGACCTCTGCATCGTGGACGCAGCGGTCCGAGGCACCCCACGGGCTGGCGCCGTCGAGACCGGGGACGCCGTCCATGACGATGGGGCTGTTGCCGTACTGCGGGTCCATGCCGCCGATGACGTAGAAGTCGGCGGTCGTGGAGGGGTCGTCGCTGTCGCTGAACGTGCCGGTGTTGGGGTTGAACCAACCGGTGTCATTGAAGTTCGAACGGTAGGCGCTGGTGACTGTTCGGTTGGTCGCCGCTGTCACGTTGATGACCGCGACGTCTGCGCCAGCTGCCGCCCCGACTCCTGCAGTGTTGCCATTGATGATGTCGAAGCCGAACTGCCCAACCTGGTCCTTGTTGTACGAGCCCAGCACGAAAGCGGTCGAGCCGCTCTTCAACGGCAGGACGCCGCTGTTCTGCAGCAACACGATGGACTTGCGCTGCACTTCTTGGGCGATCGCGCGGTTCGCGTCGCTGCCGATCGTCGTCGTGGCGGCCGCCGGGTCGACGTAGGGATCCTCGAACAGCCCCATCTGGAACATCGGGGTGAGCAGGCGCTTGGCCGCTAGGTTGATGCGTTCCTCGGTGAGCAGACCGTCGGTGTGCAGATCGAGGATGGTCTGGACACTGTCGAAACCGGACAGGGTGTCGGTGCCACCGTTGATGGCCGCGGCGACCCGTTCGGGGACGGTGGCGTCCTCAAGACCCCACGCACGGTCATTGATGATGCCGGTGTCGGAGTTGACGTAACCCTGGAAGCCCAACTGGTCGCGGAGTAGCCAGTTGACGATGTCGTCGGAGAACGCGAACCCGGTCTCGGGGAAGGTGTGACCCTCGTAGGTGACGTTCATCGGCGCGCCGTAGTAAGGCATGATCGACGAGACGCCGCGGTCGATGGCCGCCTGGAACGGCTTGAGTGCCTCGCTGAACCCGCCGCCGGGATAGACCTGCGTCTTGCCGTGGGCGTAGTGGGGGTCAAGCCCCAGTTCTTGCGGACCGCCACCGGGGAAGTGCTTCATGGTGAGCGCGACGTCGGTGTCGGGGGTTAGTTCGGTGTTACCCACCGATGTGCCCTGGAGGGTTTCGACCAACTGGCCCATGATGTCGGCGCCGAGGTCGGCGTCCTCGGTGAAGGTCTCGTGGACGCGGTACCAGCGCGGGTCGGTCGACAGGTCGGCCATGTAGCCGTACATGCCGCGCAGGCCGATGGACGCCCACTCCTCACCCATGACTTGGGCGAAGTCCTGGACGATTCCCATGTAGCCGTCGTCACCGAGGGCGGCCGAGGCGATGCCGGCCTCCTTCGGGAAGGCGCTGAAAGCCCCAGCGGCCTCGTTGATCCCGACGCGGGCGTCGTGGTCGATGTGGTTGCGCGCGTTCGACTTGAACAGTGACGGAATGCCGAGCCTGCTCGCCTCAGTCTTCTCCTGGACACCGTTGGTGAACTGGGCGGCCTGCGCCGGAGTGACCACCGGGGTACCCGAAGCGCCACAGGCGGTGGGGGTGGAGTCGACCACGTTGCGGAGGATGAACCGGCGCATGTACTGGTTCTCGATGTAGTTGGTGGCGGGATCAACCACTGTGCCCTCGCACCCCGAATTCAGGGTCTGGATGAGCATGAGGCCGGCCTTCTCCTCGATGGTCATCTGGCCCACCAGGTCGGCCACGCGCTCTGCCACCGGCAGACGCCAGTCCTCGTACGCGTCGACCGATCCATTGTCGTTGAGATCCTTGAACTGCAGGCCATCATGCTCGATGATGTTCTTCACCCGCGCTTCGAGCGTCGGCTGCTGCGCGTCTTCGGGTGCGGCGGTTGCTGTCACCGTCCCGGGTCCGAGCACCAGCGGGATCGCAACAGCGATTCCCGCCAGGCGACGGAAGCCCGGTCTTCTTCTGCTCACCATTCAGCTACTCCAATGCGGCTTGAGTCGGCGCGACGGCCGAACCGGTTGATGGGCTGTAGCCCGCTGCGCGCAGCCCTCGTGGCTCCGCGCAGGGCTCGCGCATCCCCGATGGACA
>JAAYVP010000090.1 GCA_012517115.1 Brooklawnia sp.
GGGACGATCGGCACGATGAACGGGGCCACGCCCTTGTCACGCAGCAGGTCTTTGAGCAACCGGACGAACGCCATCGTGGTCGCGATCTTCTGCGAACCCGAACCCTTGCGAGCCGACTTGTAGACCTTGTCGTCGGGCAACTGCAGTTGCTGGCCATGCTTGCCACGGCGCTCGGGGATGAAGCCGCCAAGCTCCCGGCGCCGGTCGAGCAGGTACTTGATGGCTGGGCTATCGGCACCGGGATGGTAGTACGGCGGCTCGTAGGGGTTCTCTTCAAGCACCTGGTCGCTGATCGGGATACGGCAGCGGTCACGCAGACCCTTCAGGTCGTCGATCGCCAACTTCTTCATCTGATGAGTCGCGTTGCGGCCGGCGAAGTGGGTACCCAAGAAGTAGCCCTTGATGGTGTGGGCGAGGATCACGGTCGGGGCGCCCTCGAACTCGCTGGCGCCCTTGTAGGCGTTGTAGATCTTCGTGTAGTCGAGCCCGCCGCGCCGCAGCGACCAGATCTCGTCGTCTGTCCACTCTTCGACCATCTTCAAGGTACGCGGGTCGCGTCCGAAGAAGTGCTCGCGGACATAGGCGCCGTCGTTGGCCTTGAAGGTCTGGTAGTCACCGTCACGGACAGTGTTCATGACGTTGACCAGCGCACCCTCGGTGTCGTTCTCGAGCAACGGGTCCCAGTTGGCACCCCAGATCAGCTTGATGACGTTCCAGCCAGCGCCGCGGAAGAGCATCTCGAGTTCCTGGATGATCTTGCCGTTGCCGCGCACCGGACCGTCGAGGCGCTGCAGATTGCAGTTGATGACGAAGGTGAGGTTGTCGAGGCCCTCGTTGGCGGCGTGTTGCAGCGCGCCACGCGACTCGACCTCGTCCATCTCACCATCGCCCAGGAACGCCCAGACGCGTTGCCTGCTGGTGTCCTTGATGCCGCGGTTGTCTAGGTACTTGTTGAACGAAGCCTGGTAGATCGCGTTGATCGGGCCGATGCCCATCGACACCGTCGGGAACTCCCAGAAGTCCGACATGCGCCGCGGGTGCGGGTAGCTGGGCAGGCCACGGCCACCGGCCGGACGGCTGTACTCCTGGCGGAAACCGTCCATATCAGCCTGCGACAGGCGTCCCTCAAGGAAGGCGCGGGCATACATGCCGGGCGAGGAGTGACCCTGGAAGAAGATCTGGTCGCCGCCGTCCGGATGATCCTTGCCGCGCCAGAAGTGCTGCAGGCCCACCTCGTAGAGGGTCGCGGACGAGGCGTAGCTGGCGATGTGCCCGCCGACGCCGACGCCGGGACGCTGCTGGCGATGCACCTGGATAGCCGCATTCCAGCGCAGCATGTGGCGGATGTCTTGCTCGAGGTCTACGTCGCCCGGGTAGGCAACCTCACGCGACTTGGGGATGGTGTTGACGTAGTCCGTCGAAACCAGCGACGGCACGCCAACGTGCTGGTCACGCGCCCGTTCGTTCAGCTTCAGCATCACGAATCGCGCGCGGTTGCGTCCCCCGGCTTCGATCAAGCCGTCCAGCGACTCCAGCCACTCATTGGTTTCTTCCGGATCTGTGTCAGGAAGGTTGGTCGGCAGGCCGTTGAGAAGCGGGCCTGGTTGCTCGCGAGGGATCACACTAACGTCCTTTCGGTGGTGGCGGTCTCCAGTAAACGCCGCTTGTGCTAACAATCTTCCCGCTAACCGGCGGACTTGGGACCCTTACCGACCAACCTTGCCCGACGATTCAAGTCTTGACCAGTGGCGACCCTTGCAAAGACCCGGCCCGACCCGCGTCGGGTTCTGTATCCTGAACTCGCCCGCCCGACGAGGGGCACGTGTGCACCAAGCGCACCCCGGTGAAGACGCTCATGAAAGGCGATGAAGATGAAACTCCGCGAGGACGCCAAGTGGTCGATGGTCATCCCCACCAGCATGGGAATCCGCATTTGTCCTGAGGACGGTCAGCCTGTGCAGGCGTCGAACGTCTTCCGCATGCAAGTGACTTCGGCCGAAAGCAATGTCGGCGCCATCGCCAGCTTCCTGGGCGAGCCGGTCAAGATCCTGACCAACTTCGTCAAGGGATCCCCCATCTCGATGATGATCAAGTCGAATCTCGCCTCTCGCTTCATGGCCTACGAGGGCCCTGACGTCGAGCAGGGCGGCGCCTGGGGCTACCGTCACCAGTTCAACATCGCCGACTCCGGCTACGGCAACCGTGGCGCTCGGGTGTGGAATGACCGCGCTGGTGAGGTCGGCCTGCTGCTGGACGCCAAGGACTTCGACCTGGATCGCATTTTCGGTGAAGAGGGCGCCAAGATCGTGCACATGTCTGGCCTGATCGCCGCCCTGTCGCCCAACACACTGCAGTTCTGCCTTGACATCGCACATAAGGCCAAGGAATACGGCTCCGCGGTCAGCTTCGACATCAACCACCGCGCGTCCTTCTGGAAGGGCCGTGAGCAAGAACTGCGCGACGGCTTCACCGAGATCGCCAAGCAGTGCAAGATCCTGATCGGCAACGAGGAAGACTTCCAGCTGGCGCTCGGCTTGGAAGGCCCGGAGGCGGGCGGCAAGGACATTGCCGCCAAGATCGACGGCTTCAAGGGCATGATCAATACCGCCCACGAGCAGTTCCCCGAGGTTGAGGTCTTCGCTACCACGCTGCGCGAGGTCGTCAACGCCAACCACCACATGTGGGGCGCAATCTTGTGGGCCGACGGTCAGTTCTACGTGGCCGAACCGCGCGACATCGGCGTCCTCGACCGGATCGGCGGTGGCGATTCGACCGTCGGCGGCATTTTGTACGGCCTGATCAAGGGCTGGGAGCCCGAGAAGTGCCTGCAGTTCGGCTGGGCGTCCGGTGCGATGACCACCACCTTCCTCACCGACTACGCCATGCCGGCCGACGAGGAGCAGGTCTGGGCGATCTGGGAAGGCAACGCGCGCATCAAGCGCTGACGCCGCCGCAAGCGTCCCGAGGGCAGGCGAGTGAGCGCACACTCGCCTGCCTTTGCGTTCGGCCACAGGCCCAGCCGGGCGAATAGACTCAAACAAGCTCCAGACCACCGACAGATCCGGGAGATACCGCGATGAACCAGCTGCTGATCGTCCGCGCGCACCCCTACGGCCCCGATCGTTCGCGCAGTATGCAGATGGCGGACGCATTCCTAGCTGGCTTCCGGGAAACCCATCCGCATTCCGCGGTCGAGGACATCAATCTCTACTCAGCCGCGGTTCCCGAGATCGACATAGACCTGCTGTCCGGGTGGGAACTGCTTCGCAAAGGCGAGCAATTCAGCCATCTTTCCGCGCTACAGCAGGCCAAGCTCACCCTCTTCGACAACTACACCACGCAGTTCCAGAACGCGGACATCGTGGTGATCGCCAACCCCCTGTGGAACTTGTCGGTGCCGACCCGGCTGAAAGCATGGGTCGACACGGTCTGCCGCGCTGGAGTCACTTTCCGCTACAACTCTGAGGGACGCGCAGAAGGCCTAGCCAGCGGCAAACGGGTCGTCCATTTGCAGGCAAGCGGCGGACGCTTCGGCGGCAACGACCCCGCCAGCAAGTGGCTGCGCACCGTCTTCACGTTCATCGGCTGCGAGTTCGAGCAGTACGTCGCCGAAGGCCTGGACCACGAACCCGAGCGGGCCGACGAGATCATGCATCAGACGCTGCAGACAGTCAGGCAACTCGGCCGAGACTGCCTGACTGAACCAGCGCAATGACCTTCCTGACCGCGTCGCGTTCGATGCGCACCATCCATCGCTAGAGTGACAGCGTCCGCCGTACAAGCCCGGGAGGTCAGATGGCGAATAAGCCACTCGCTGGTGCGGGACGCGACCTGATCCCGTCCAGTCGCACCCGGAAGGCGATGGCGAAGCGGCTGGCAGCCCAGGCCGGCAGGATGAGCACCGCCGTCGTCGCCGAGATGGAAATCCAGCACCCCTGGTATGCCGAACTCGGGGCCGAGGACCGGTCATGGGTGACCATGGTCGCCAACAGCGGCATCAACGGCTTCGTGGAATGGCTGGCTGACGAGCAAGACAGTCGCGCCGATCCAGCGTCCATCTTCAACGTCGCCCCGCGCTCACTGACCCGCAAGGTCAGCTTGCACCAGGCGGTGGACCTGATCAAGACCACGGTCGCGGTGGTGGAGACTCAAATCGGGGTGCTGATGCCCCGCGCCGACCGGGCGATCCTGCAAACCGCCATTCTGCACTACTCCCGCGAAATCGCTTTCGCCTCTGCCGAGGTCTATGCGCACGCCGCCGAGTCGCGGGTCTCTTGGGACGATCGCATGGAAGCAGTGATCGTGGACGCCGTGCTGCGCGCCAGCCCGAATGAAGAACTACTGTCGCGGGCGGCCACGCTGGGTTGGCAGAGCCAGTCGGCGGTCGTGGTTGCCGTCGGCGAAGTGCCCGAGGAGCAAGACTGGACGACCCTGCGCAAGGACGCTGAGGGCCTCGGACTGGTCACGATGGTTGCCAGGCACGGCGACCGGTTGGTCGTCATCCTCTCCCCCACTGACCCGGACGCAGCTGCCGACCAGGAGGCGGCGGTCGGGTGGCTGACCGAGCTTGCCGGGCACTTCGGACCAGGACCGATCGTCGTGGGGCCTCCGGTCAGGCAACTCACTTTGGCGTCCCGATCGGCCCGGGCGGCAATGTCGGGTGCCCGCTCCGCCGGGGCTTGGCCGGAAGGGCCCCGCGTCCTCAGCGCCCGAGACCTGCTGCCTGAGCGAGCCTTGGCAGGCAACGGCAGTGCCCGGCGCGAATTGCTGGAGTCGGTCTATGCACCGCTGGCTGAGGCCGGTGGCGACCTGATGGAGACCTGCGTCTGCTTCTTCGACCAGGGTGGTTCCATCGAGGCCAGCGCGCGTGCCCTGTTCGTGCACCCGAATACGGTGCGCTACCGCCTGAAGCGCATCGCTGAGGTGACCACCTACTCCCCCACCGACCCCCGCGAAGGCTACGTCCTGCGTTTGGCGCTCACCCTGGGCCGCTTGCGTGACTTGAATTGAGGACGCTCCGGGCGGCATCCGACTGACCGATACTTCCGGTGCTCAACGGCTACGGGGCCGACTGCGGGGCCGAATCGTCGAGAATCGCGCAGCAGTTCGACGCTCCCCGGCGTGCCGCGGCCCATCCGCCGAACCAGTGCACGATTCTCGACCCCACCCGACGCCAACAACACCACGACCCACGCACTCCACCACCCCCAGGAACAAACGCGCAAGGGAAGACCCACGGGCAAGCACCGAGGGCACAACCCCCGCCACCCCAGCACCGCCACCCCCGCAGTTCACCGCGGCCGCGGCCCCGGACTGCAACCAGAATCCCGAATCCTCGCCTCCAGAGGCCCAGACCAGCCCTGGCTATTGGTGCTGCGCTGGCGGCGGCGTCCGACTGACCGAAACTCCCGGTACCCGACGGCTACGGCGACGGAGCGTCCTGCGTTTGGCGCTCACCCTGGGCCGCTTGCGTGACTTGAATTGAGGACGCTCCGGGCAGCGTCCGACTGACCGATACTCCCGGTACCCGAAGACTGCGGGGCCAAATCGTCGAGAATCGCGCAACAGTTCGATGTTCCCCGGCGTGCCGCAGCCCATCCGCCGAACCAGTGCACGATTCTCGACCCCACCCGACGCCAACAACACCACGACCCACGCACTCCACCACCCCAGGAACAAACGCGCAGGGAAGACCCCTGGGCAAGCACCGAGGGCACAACCCCCGCCACCCCAGCACCGCCACCCCCCCGCAGCACACGGCAGCCGCGGCCCCGGACTGCAACCAGAATCCCGAATCCTCGCCTCCAAAGGCCCAGACCAGCCCTGGCTATTGGTGCTGCGCTGGCGGCGGCGTCCGACTGACCGATACTCCCGGTACCCGAAGACTTCGGGGCCGAATCGTCGAGAATCGCGCAGCAGTTCGACACTCCCCGGCGTGTCGCAGCCCATCTGCCGAACCAGTGCACGATTCTCGACCCCACCCGACGCCAACAACACCACGACCCACGCACTCCACCACCCCCAGGAACAAACGCGCAACGGAAGACCCCTGGGCAAGCACCGAGGGCACAACCCCCGCCACCCCAGCACCGCCACACCCCGCAGATCACGGCGGCCGCTCCCCCGGACGCAGCCCGGTGAGCGTCCTGTTGTGAGAAGCTCACAACTTCCACCTACTCGATTTCGTGGCAACCTCCCGGGCTTCCGACCGGCCCGAGAGAGACGATTGTTACGTGCTTGTGATTGCCGCGCCCGGTCAGGGCGCTCAGACCCCCGGCTTCTTGGCCGAGTGGCTGCAGACTGACTCCTTTGCCGACCGGATTGCCTGGCTCTCCGCGGTCAGTGGGCTCGACCTCGCCCACTACGGAACCGAGGCGGACGCAGAGACCATCCGCGACACCGCCATCGCCCAACCCCTGCTGGTCGCGTCCGCGATCGCGATCGCCCATGAACTCTTCGGCGCCGACCAGGCCCCCTGCGGCCCGGCGGACATGGTGGCCGGCCACAGTGTGGGTGAGATTGGGGCTGCGGCCTTGAGTGGCGTACTGAGCGCCGAATCCGCAATGGTCTTCGTCCGCGAGCGTGGCCAGGGCATGGCGGCCGCGTCTGCGGTGCAGCCCACCGGAATGTCGGCGGTCATCGCCGGCAAACCCGACGAGGTGCTCGCCGCCATCGAGGCTGCCGGACTCGTGGCCGCCAACAACAACGGCTCCGGCCAAGTGGTCGCCGCCGGTACCCTGGAGCAGCTTCAGCAACTGGCCGACAACCCACCTGCCCGCGCCCGAGTCATCCCGCTGCAGGTAGCCGGCGCCTTCCACACCGTTCACATGGCTCCCGCCAAGGCCAGACTCGAACTGCTCGCCCGCTCGATCCCGACCGCGAGCCCAGTCACCCGCCTGCTGTCAAACCGTGACGGTCAGGTTGTGGACTCGGGCGTCGACTACCTGGCCCGCATGGTCAACCAGGTCACGAACCCGGTGCGCTGGGACCTGTGCATGGACACCATGGCCTCCCTCGGCATCACCGGGCTCCTCGAACTGGCTCCCGCCGGCACGTTGACCGGAATAGCCAAGCGGAACCTGAAGAATGTCGAGCTGTTCAACCTGAACACTCCCGACCAACTGGACGAGGCACGCGCCTTCTGCGCGAACCACGCCGACCAGAGATGAGGACCATGAGCGCCACGATCAAAGCCTCCCAAGGAGCCCCCTACTCCCGTATCTACGGTGTCGGCGGCGAACGGGGCAACCGGGTTGTCTCGAACGCCGAGATGTGCACGATTATCGACTCGTCCGACGAGTGGATTCAGCAGCGAACCGGGATCGTGGAGCGTCGCTGGGCGACCGAGGATCAGACCCCGTTGTCGATGTCGCTGGTTGCCGGCCGTAAGGCCATCGAACGTTCCGGCGTCGACCCCTCCCAGATCGACGGGGTGCTGGTGGCGACCGGTTCACACACCCAGCAGTTCCCCTCGCTGGCTGTCTCGGTTGCGGCCGGGCTCGGCCTGAAGGACCCCGCCGCCACCGACCTGAGCTCTGCCTGCGCCGGTTTCTGCTACGGTCTCAGCCTGGCCGACTCCATGGTTCGCACCGGCTCCGCCAAGTACGTGCTGGTCGTCGGGGTTGAGATCCTGAGCCGGCAGACTGATTTCACCGACCGTGGCACCGCCTTCCTGTTCGGGGACGGCGCCGGCGCGGTGGTGGTCGGCCCCAGCGAATCCCCGGGTATCGGCCCGGTGGTCTGGGGCTCCGACGGCGACGCCGCCGACGTCATCTGGACAGACGAATGGAACGCGGCGCTCGAAGCCGGCAAGAAGCCGGTAATTCACATGGAGGGCAACAAAGTCTTCCGGTGGGCCACCACCTTCATCGCTGAGAAGACCGCCGAAGCACTGGAGGCGGCCGGACTGGCGCCCGAAGAACTTGATGTGTTTATTCCTCACCAAGCGAACAACCGCATCACCGACTCGATGCTGCGCCGCATGCACTTGCCGGAATCGGTCGTGATCAGCCGCGACATCCGGCAGATGGGCAACTCATCGGCAGCTTCTATTCCGATCGCGATGGAGGCGCTGCTCGAGTCGGGCGAAGCCAAATCAGGCGACACCGCCCTGGTCATTGGCTTCGGAGCGGGGCTGGTCTACGCCGGCCAGGTCGTCCTGCTGCCCTGACAAACCCACTAACCAACCCAACCTGACCCACAACAAACAAGAAGAGGAACCAAAGAAAATGGCTACCACCGAAGAGATCCGCGCCCAGCTCGCCGACATCGTCAACGACGTTGCCGGTGTCGACCAGGCCGACGTGCAACTCGAGAAGAACTTCGTTGACGACCTAGACGTTGATTCGTTGTCGATGGTCGAGATCATCTACGCCTGCGAGGAGGCCTTCGGCGTCTCCATCCCCGACGAGGACGCCAAAGACCTCAAGTCCGTCGGCGACGCCGTCTCCTACATCGAACGCGCCCAAGCCTGATCTACCCACCCCACCCCGAAGCTCGGCGGTCCGCCAGAACCCCACTCCCCGGACCGCCGGGCCAGCAAATCCTCAAGACTTCCTCACATTCGGGAGAGAACCTCATGACCGAAGTCGTCATCACCGGTTTCGGCGCCATCACCCCGTTGGGCGATGACGCGGCCAGCACGTGGCAGGCCTTGCTTGACGGACGCAGCGGCATCCACCGCATCGAGACCGAGTGGGCCAAGGACCTGCCCGTCCAGATCGCAGGCCCGGTGGAGACCGACCTGAGCCCGTGGATTCCCCGGGTGGAGGCGCGCCGCATGGACCGCGTCAGCCAACTCGCCCTGGTGGCCGCCCGGGAAGCGTGGTCGGACGCCGGCTTCGGCCTTGGCGAGCAGAACCAGACCGACCCGGAGCGTCTCGGCGTCTCAGTCGGCACTGGTATCGGCGGGCTAGTCACCACCCTCGAAGCCTGGGATGTGCAGCAAGCCAAGGGCATCCGGCGGGTGAGTCCGTTCACCGTCCCGATGCTGATGGCCAACGCCCCAGCCGCTCATGTCGGCCTGCTGATCAGGGCCAAGGCGGGCGTGCATGCGCCGGTTTCGGCGTGTGCGTCGTCCAACGAGGCCATCGCGCTCGGTGCGAACATGCTGCGCCTCGGCGAGGCCGACATCGCGGTCGTGGGCGGATCGGAGGCCGTCATCCACGCCATGCCGATCGCCGCCTTCGCCCAGATGCAGGCGCTCAGCCGCCGCAACGACGAGCCGGAACGGGCATCGCGTCCATGGGACGTCGACCGGGATGGCTTCGTGATCGGTGAGGGCGCCGTGATGATGGTCATCGAGACCCTCGAATCAGCGCAGGCCCGCGGCGCCAAGATCTACGGCACGCTCGCCGGTTCGGGTATCAGCGCCGACTCACATGACCTGGTGCAGCCTGAGCCTTCGGGTTCGGGGCAGCTGTCGGCGATGATCAAGGCGATGCGTCACAGCGGCCTGCAGCCTTCCGACATCAAACACATCAACGCCCACGGCACGTCCACCCCACAAGGTGACATCACCGAGGCGAAGTCGATCCGCACCGCACTGGGCGATGCCGTCGACGAAACGATCGTCACCAGCACCAAGTCGATGACCGGCCACCTGCTGGGCGCCGCCGGGGCGCTGGAGACCTTCGCGACCGTAATGGCGCTCAAGGAGCGGGTGGTGCCGCCGACCATCAACCTGGACAATCCCGAACCCGATCTCGGGATCAATATCGCGGCCAACACCACACGTGAACTGCCGGACGGCCCGCTGGCCGCGCTGAACAACTCGTTCGGCTTCGGTGGCCACAACGTGGCGATTGCGGTGACCAACCAGCACATCACCGACTGACGCCGGCTCACACCGAGACTGGCTACAGTGCGGGCCCGGCTTATACTGGGCCCGCACTGTTCAGGTATCGGGGGATTGAGATATGGCTAACGACGGCGCTGCCGATTCCACCACGAGTGGAGACCGATCCAACGCCGAGTACCTGCTGCCCGAACAAGACGAGGCCGGCGAGGAAGTGCAGGCGCGCCGCAAGCGGAACCGGTTAGCCCTCGGGGTCACGGCAGGCATCCTTGGCTTAGTGTTGCTGGCGTTGGCTGCGATCGTCGGCTTCTACGTTAAGTCGGCCAATGACGCGATGAACCACATGCAGCGTCAGCCCCTGTTGCCGCAGGGTACGCGTCCCCCCGCACCCACAGCCGAGGACGGCAAGGATGCGCCCGTCAACATCCTCATCATGGGCACCGACAGCCGCGGCGAAGGCGACCAGGGCCGCTCAGACGTGCTGATCATGGCGCACATCAGCGGCGACCGGAAAGCCGTCTACTTGATCTCGTTTCCCCGCGACATGTGGGTGAACGTCCCGGGATATGGCATGGCCAAGATCAACGCGGCTTACGCCTGGGGCGGTATGCCGCTGACCGTGCAGACCGTAGAGGAACTGACCGGGGCACGCGTCAGCCACACGTCAATCATCGACTTCGAGGGCTTCGTCCAAGTGGTGGACGCGATCGGCGGCATCAACGTGTACAACCATGCCGCGTCTGATCGGTTCCCAGCCGGCTACATCGAACTGGACGGGGAATCGGCGCTGGCGTTCAGCCGAGAGCGTTACAACCTGCCGAACGGTGACCTCGACCGGGCGCGCCGGCAGCGCGAGGTGGTCATGGCGGTGACGCGTCACATGCTCACCCCCGAAGTGCTGGCCGACCCGGGCCGGTTCAACAACGCGGTCAACACCATCGCGCCCCACTTCACCGTGAACGAGGAGTTCACCAACGCCGAGATGACCAAGCTTGCGTTGTCGATGCGGGTGACCGGCATCTCGGGGCTGCGGCAGTTGCAGGCCCCCATCACGGGTTTCGGCACCTCAGACGACGGCCAGTCAATCGACATCGTGGACGCCGAACTGATGGCCGAACTCGGCAATGCCTTGCAGAACGACGAGATGGACGCCTACTGGCAGACGCACAAGGACGACCCACCGGTGCGGGATCGCTGACCGGCGGATACCCGAGCACCGCCCTGGGGTTGGGGCGTCCGGTTACAGAAGCGATGCGCCGGTTGCCTCAGTCGACCGCGGTGACAGTCACGAACTCGGCGATATCGGGCTGCTCCTGAACGGCCGCTGGCTGCCCGTCGGAGGAAGTCTCAGCAGCCAAATCGAACTGCTGAGCCACGTCGTCAACCAACTGCTTGATGGCATCGCCGTAGACCGGTCCACCGGCGAGCAACCCATCGGCCCCCAACAAGACACCCCCCGGCACCCAGTTCAATTCCAGCCCCTTCGCCACACTGCCCGCCACATCTACCGCCGCACGTGGCCGTACGGTTTCGGGCAGCTGGTCGATGGCCCCGCGGGAGGTCACCAGTACCACGACGTCCAAGAGCGGTAGCCGCTCGGCGAAGTCGTCGACCTTCGCGATGATCTCGGCGCAACTGCCGCAGGTGACAGAGACGCAGATCACCAGCACCCCCCGCTGCTTGGCCAAATCGGGCAGCCGGACGAACTCGCCAGGCTCACGTTCCAGCACCGCGTTCGGGATGGGCGTGCGCAGATAGTCCAGCGGCTCGGCATCGGAGTCGAGTTCGGTCACTGCCGGTGTCACCGGGGCTGCTGAGCCGTCACTGACGTCCACCGCCCCCTCCCGCGACAACAGCCACGCCAGCCCGCCAACCACGGCAAGCGCCAATAACCCGAACCAGCCGCGCCAATCCAGGCGGAACAGCGTCAGCACCAGCGGCGAAGGGTTGAGCAGCGAGGCGACCAGCCCGATGGCTGCGCCGATGACCAGCAGGATGTTGCGCGCCAGCGTTCCCCGGCTCACCGGAGCGCTGGAAGCGGCCCCGAAGCAGTTGCAGCTGACCCGCTCCTGACGTCCCAGCGCGGCCGCGATCAGCACCAGGTACGCGACGAAGAGCAGCAGCGTCGCGATCCAAGCCAGGGACTGCCAGATACCCCCGGTCACCAGCAGCAGCAGCGCCAAGCCGATCTCGACCCATGGAATGGCCAGCTGCACGGGCTTACTCGCCAGCGCACCCGGGACCCGCAGGTCGCCCATCGCCGAGGCCATGGCCTCGGGTTGTCGCACCTTGGCCACCCCTGACCAGACGAGGATTGCGCAGATCATCAGGCCCAAGCCTGCAAGAGCGCGAATCACATCGGCTCCCCTAGTCGTCCCCACCGACACAGGCCCAAATGGCGACGCCGGCCGTCTCCTCAGCCCACGCGGTGCAGCCAACGCACCGGGGCGTCCTCACCGGCGTAACGGAAGACCTCAAGTTCGCAGTCCCAAGGCTCACCCAACAGTTCGGCGAGGGCTTCGGTGAGGCTGATGCCGCTCGTGGACGCAGTCGCCATGGCGGTGCGTAGCCGGTATTCACTGACCTGGATCTCGCCGTGCGGGCCGGTGGTGGCATGGAAGATGCCGAGGCCAGGGGTGAAAGCGTAGCGCTGGCCCTGATCGGCGGGCCCGGCGTCCTCGGTCACCTCGAAACGCACCCGCTGGCAGCTGCGCAGCGCGCTGGTCAAAGTCGCGGAGGCACCCACGGGTCCGGTCCAGGAGTATTCGGCCCGTAAGCAACCGCGTTCGGCTGGCTGCGGCGTCCAGTCCAGATGAACCGGGACGCCAAGCACCGCGCCCATCCCCCACTCAATATGCGGGCACAGCGCGGCCGGCGTTGAGTGCACGAAGACGACTCCACGCGACATGGTTCCCATCTCGGCTCCTCTCGCTCCAGGTGTGCCTTCCCCTGCCACCGGGGCGAAATACCAGATGGGTTTGGTTCTGCCTGCGATTGTGCCCCACTTCGCGCCGTTCTGCCAGCCCCGCGGCAGGCCGCTACCGCCGCGGGAGCGGTACCTTCGTGGCATGAGCACCGATCAAATCCGCACCGCGCCGTATGGATCGTGGCACTCCCCCATCGCACTCGGCGATGTGGTCGCCGCAGGGGCGTCCATGTCGAGCCTGATCGGCGACGGCGCCGACCTGTGGTGGCTGGAGACCCGCCCTGACCAAGACAGCCGCAGCACCGTGATGCGGATGCGAGACGGGCTGGTCAGCGAAATCACCCCGGCCACAACGAACATCCGCAGCCGGGTGAACGAGTACGGCGGCGGCGCCTTCCATGTTCGCGATGACGTGCTGGCCTACTGCGACGACTCCGACCACACCGTCAAGCTGCGCTCCCCCGACGGCACCATCCGCGCCTTGACTGCAGGTGATCCGCTGGTGCGTTACGGCGACCTGCGCGTCCATCCGGAGGTACCGATGGTCCTGGCGGTCCGGGAGGACCACCGGGTGGACGGCGAGGCCGTAACCACCCTGGTCGGGCTCGGCTGGCCCGATGGTGACGGTCCCGGAGCCGAGGTGGTGCTGTGCCGCGGCGCCGACTTCTACGCCAACCCGACGCTGTCGGACGACGGTCGGCTGGCCTGGCTGGAGTGGCGGCACCCGGCGATGCCTTGGGACTCCACACTGTTGAAAGTCGGCCAGTTCGACACCCGGGAGTGGAAGCTCACCGATGTGCAACTGGTGGCCGGACGATCTGGCGCCGAACTCGACGGCGTGGCAGTGCACCATCCGCGCTGGTCGATCGCCGGTACCTTGCTGTTCACTTCGGACGCCAGCGGCTTCTTCCAGCTGGCCGAGTGGGATGGCCGAGGGGTGCGGGCGCTGCACGCCGACCAGGCCGACTTCGATCTGCCGATGTTCGTGCTGGGCAACCACGCCCACGCCGACCTGGACGCCAACCAGATCCTGACGTGGCGTCTCGACGAGGGCTTGTGTCACCTGGCGATCGTGTCGCGAGTCGGGGTCCCGACCCGTCGGCTGGCCGGGGTCGCAGCAGTGGATTCGGTGGCCAGCACGCTCGGAGTCGGCTACGCGATCGTGGATCGTCCCGTCGACCATCGGGCCTTGGTCCGCGTCGAACCAGACGGGACGCTTGAGGTGCTGCGGACCCTCGGCGAAAGCCCCGACAGAGCCTACTGTTCAGTGGCCAGGTCGCTGGTCTTCCAGGGACGCTACGGGCCGGTGCAGGCCTGGTATTACCCGCCCAACAACCCCGGCTACCGCGCGCCGGGCGGCACGCGTCCCCCCGCCCTGATGCGGGTGCACGGCGGTCCGACCGCGCTGACGAGCAACGCCTACAACGCCACCGTCCA
>JAAYVP010000091.1 GCA_012517115.1 Brooklawnia sp.
CGCCTCAGACGCCGGTGCCGCCGGGGTACGGCGTCGGTACTCCGTTGCCGAGCGCCGGGGGCCCCCAAGCACTTGGGGCCCACTGGCCGAACCAAGCGCCGTATCCGCCGATGCTGCCCAACACGGCGCCAACAGAGAAGTCACCGCGTGGCTGGTTGCTGGTGCTCACGATCCTGGCAGTGGTGTCGCTGGCGATAGCGGTAGCGATTGCGGTGATCATGGCGAACCGGTCGGGTGTTGAATCCGGGGCGCAAAGTACCACCGCTCCAACGGCAGTGACTACAGTAACGGTGCCCGCCACCGAGCCGCCGGACTCGACGCAGCCGCCGACTCAAACGCCAACCGTGGATCCCGACATCGCCGCCCAGGCCGAACTCAATCGGCTGATCGCCGAAAGCGCGTCCTGGGTGCCGCTCGACGGACAGTGGGCTGCCATGCTCGGCGGGAAGTGGGTGGGCATCACGGACCCACTGCAAACCAACTCCAAGGGCAGCCACACCTTTGGAGCGGCCGACATCCTCGCCGAGCACGAGACGCTCAAGGCTCGGGTTACGGGAGTGGATGTGGTCCTGCTCGACAGCCGAACCTTCGGAGACAACATCAGCCATGATGGGCAACCGCTGTACGTGACCATTGGTCTGGGCGACTTCAACGATCGAGACGAAGTGCTGGCTTGGTGCGCCGCGCAGTTCCCGGAACTCTCCGGTGCGCACCTGGAGAATCAGTGCACATCGTCGCGACTCTACCCATAGTGGACCGGCCCGGATCGTCAGCTCTGCCGATCTGTCGATGGGTCTGCTTGGTACGCTGCCCAGTACAAAGGGCTTCGATGTAGCAGGCGCTCCGAGGACCGCCGCATGCCACCGACTCACGATTTGGGAAGGTTGATCATGGACGAACCCACCATCCCCGCCCAGTTGGTTGAGCAAGCCGTCAAGCTGGCCAAACGCTGGTACCAAGCCACGACACAAGGCGAGACCCCGGCGGAACGGGCCACGTCCCGCCAACTGGGCGCGCTGTTGGCAGACGAGACCGGCCTCGACCTTGCTGTTCGCTTCGTCGACCGGGTGGCACGGCCAGAGGATCCGCAGGTGGCAGCCAAGGAGCTGTCACGGCTGTCAGCCGCAGACGCCGCCACCTTCCTCGGGCCCGTCGACGCTGCACTGCTGGGTGTCGGTTCCCACGTGGCGCCGCTCGCGCCTCCGGTCGTGGTGCCGATCGCTCGCAAGCGGTTGCGGCAGATTGTGGGCCAGTTGGTGGTGGACGCCAAAGACCCAGCCCTCGGGCAGCACTTGGCTGCGCAGCGGGCACAGGGCTTTGCGCTGAACGTGAACTTGCTGGGTGAAGCGGTGCTCGGTGAAGCCGAGGCCGCGTCCCGAACCGAACGGACTCGCCGGCTGCTGGAACGCCCCGATGTCGACTACGTGTCGATCAAGGTGTCGTCCTTGGTCTCACAGATCTCCACTTGGGACACCCCCGGCACCGTAGAGCGGGTCATTGAACGGTTGCGACCGCTCTTTCGCACCGCCGCCGCTGCAACCCCGACGAAGTTCGTGAACCTCGACATGGAGGAGTATCGCGACCTGGATCTGACCATCGACGTTTTCCAGGCGTTGCTGTCGGAGCCGGAGTTCCACCAACTGCAGGCCGGCTTGGTGCTTCAGGCATACCTGCCAGACGCGCTTCCCGCGCTGGAGCGCATGCTGGAGTTCGCCCACGAGCGTGCCCGGCTGGGCCGGGCGCCGTTCAAGATCCGGGTCGTCAAAGGGGCCAACCTCGCGATGGAGCAGGTGGACGCGGAGTTGCACGGTTGGCAGCAGGCACCGTATCCGACCAAGCAGGACGTTGACGCGAACTACATCCGCTTCGTCGAGCGGGCGCTGCGCCCGGACGCAACTGCGGTGATCCGGCTGGGGGTGGCGAGCCACAACCTGTTTGACATAGCCCTGGCCCACCTACTGGCCGAACAGCGCGGCTGCGGCGCTGCCCTCGACATCGAGATGTTGCAGGGCATGGCCCCCGCACAGGCACGTGCCATCAAGGCTGATGTCGGCACGGTGGTGCTTTACACCCCGGTGGTGGCACCGAAGGATTTCGACGTGGCGGTGTCCTATCTGATTCGGCGGTTGGAGGAGAACGCCGCCGAGCAGAACTTCCTGCACGCCATGTTCGCTGCTGCCAGCAAGGGTTCGGACGCGCTGGCCGACCAGGAGCGTCGCTTTCGACACGCAGTCGCTGCGGCCCCGCAAGTGAGCATCGGTCGGCGACGCACGACCGAACGGGCTCCGGTCACCGAGCACTTCGCCAACACCGCCGACTCAGATCCTGCGCTGCCCGAGACCCGCGCGTGGGCGCGGGCAGCGGTGTCAGCCTCGCCAGCGCCACTGACCTCGCCGGTGCTGCAGTCTGGTGTCGACGTCGACCGCATCGTCTCAACCGCAGTCGCAGCGTCCGGCGGCTGGGCGGGGCGTCCGGTGGCCGAACGCGCCCAACTGTTGCGCGAGGCGGCACGTCAACTGGAGGCCCGCCGGGGCGCACTCATCACTGTGATGGCCGCCGAGGGTGGCAAGACCGTGGCCGAGGCAGACCCAGAGGTCAGTGAGGCGATCGACTTCGCCCGCTACTACGCCGACCGGGCCGAAGACCTGGGACGCGTCCCAGGTGCCCGGTTCACCCCCGACCGGGTGGTGCTAGTGACCCCGCCGTGGAACTTCCCGGTGGCGATCCCGATGGGCTCGGTGCTCGCCGCGCTGGCGGCGGGCGCTGCGGTCATCATCAAACCTGCCCATCCCACGCCCGGCTGCGTCGAGGTTGCCTGCGAGGCACTGTGGGAGGCTGGCGTTCCGGGTGACGTGCTGCAGGTGGTGCGCGCGGCCGACCGCGAGACCGGCCGGGCGCTGGTCTCTCATCGTGATATCGAGACGGTGATCTTGACCGGGTCGAGCGAGACCGGCGCCATGTTCGCCGGTTGGCGCACGGCTCACCCGCGTGGTCCGCGGGTCTTCGGTGAAACCTCGGGCAAGAATGCGCTGGTAGTGACGCCGGCCGCTGACCTCGATCTGGCTGTCGCCGACTTGGTGAAGAGTGCGTTCGGGCATGCCGGCCAGAAGTGTTCGGCTGCGTCCCTGGGTATTCTGGTGGGTTCGGTGGCGATATCGAAACGCTTCCAGCGTCAACTGATCGATGCGGTGCGTTCGCTCAAGGTGGGCTACCCGGTCGACCTGCAGGCGACGATGGGCCCTATTATCGAACCCCCGCAGGGCAAGTTGCTGCGTGCCCTGACCAAGCTTGACCGCGGCGAATCCTGGCTGGTGACACCGAAGCAGTTGGATGAGTCGGGGCGACTGTGGTCGCCCGGGTTGAAGACGGGTGTGCGTCCGGGTTCGTTCTTCCACCTGACCGAGGTCTTCGGACCGGTGCTGGGGTTGATGCGGGCCAGGAACCTGGCCGAGGCCATTGAACTGCAGAACGCGACTGCTTTCGGCCTGACCGGTGGTCTGCACAGCTTGGACGCTGACGAAATCGCACTGTGGTCTGAGCAGGTAGCTGTTGGCAACGCGTACATCAATCGCCACATCACCGGGGCGATCGTGCAGCGGCAGAGCTTCGGCGGCTGGAAGGACTCCGTTCTCGGTCCCGGCGCCAAAGCCGGCGGCCCCAATTACGTCGCGCAGTTCGGCCAGTGGTCCGCCGAGGGGTCGGTGGAGTGGGGCAATACGCCTAGTCCACGGGTTGCGGCGCTGCTGGCTACCTTGTCACCGCTGGTCGACGATGAGGACGAGCGCACCTGGCTGCTGGCGGCCGCTCGTTCGGACGCCCATGCTTGGCGCACCGAATTCGGTGTGGGGCATGACGAGAGCGCGCTGCGCGTAGAGTCGAACATCTTCCGCTACCGAAATGCGCCACAGGTCATGGTGCGCGCCGAACCGGACGCGCGGGCGGCGCAGGTCATCCGGCTGCTGCTGGCCGCCGAACTCGCGGGCACCCCGGTGACGCTCAGTGTGGCGCCCGAGTTCGTGGCTGCACTGCCGACGGGCACTTCTGGCGCGCTCGACCAGGCCCGCCGTCAGTTGGAGCCGATCTGGCGAGTGGAGTCGGCCGCGGAACTGGCCGGCCGGGCCGCTGCCGGACGGATCCGGGTGGTGGGTGAGGCGGTCGAGACGATCCGCATCTTCGGGGCGACCAAGGCTACCTTGCTCACCGGCGAAGTACTGGCGAGCGGACGCCGCGAACTACTGCCGTTCCTGCGCGAGCAGGCGGTGAGCCAGACGCTGCACCGCTTCGGCCACGTGCCACCCGTCCGGCGAGGGACTGCACCGTAGCCCGTCGGACCGCCGCAGGATCGAACCAAGGCCCCGGCGTCCCCGCTAGATTGGTGCCAACACCACCAATGAAGGGGCGCGTCCATGGGCAAGATCAAGGTAGCCGGCACTGTCGTGGAGCTGGATGGCGATGAGATGACGCGGGTCATCTGGTCATTCATCAAGGACCGGCTGATCCTGCCATACCTCGACGTTAACCTTGACTACTACGACCTGGGCATTGAGAACCGCGACGCCACCGAAGACCAGGTCACCATCGACGCCGCCCTTGCGATCAAGAAACACGGCGTCGGCGTCAAGTGCGCCACCATCACCCCGGACGAGGCCCGGGTTGCTGAGTTCGGCCTGAAGAAGATGTGGCGCTCGCCCAACGGAACGATCCGCAACATCCTGGGCGGGGTCATCTTCCGCGAACCGATCGTGATCAGCAACATCCCGCGGCTGGTGCCCGGCTGGACCAAGCCCATTGTGGTTGGTCGCCACGCTTTCGGTGACCAGTACCGGGCGACGGACTTCAAGGTGCCCGGCGCCGGCACTGTGACCCTGACCTTCACTCCGGAGGACGGTTCAGCGCCGATGGAGTTCGAGGTTGTGAAGATGCCTGAGGGTGGCGGCGTTGCGATGGGCATGTACAACTTCAACGACTCGATCCGTGATTTTGCGCGCGCGTCCATGAGCTACGGCCTGCAGCGCGGCTACCCGGTCTACCTGTCGACCAAGAACACCATCCTGAAGGCGTATGACGGGCAGTTCAAGGACATCTTCGCCGAGGTCTACCAGAACGAGTTTCGGGCACGGTTCGACGAGGCTGGCTTGACCTACGAGCATCGCCTGATTGACGACATGGTCGCCGCAGCCCTGAAGTGGGAGGGCGGCTACGTCTGGGCTTGCAAGAACTACGACGGCGACGTGCAGTCCGACACGGTGGCGCAGGGTTTCGGCTCGCTAGGTTTGATGACCTCGATTCTGATGACCCCCGACGGCCGGACCGTTGAGGCCGAGGCCGCACATGGCACGGTCACCCGGCACTATCGCCTGCACCAGCAGGGCGAGGCCACCTCGACGAACCCGATTGCGTCCATCTTCGCTTGGACCGGCGGCTTGAAGCATCGGGGCAAGGTGGACGGCACCCGCGATGTCACGGTCTTCGCGCGCACGCTGGAGAACGTGTGCATCAGCACCGTCGAGTCCGGCAAGATGACCAAGGACCTGGCACTGCTGGTGGGGCCCGAACAGGAGTGGCTCACCACCGAGGCGTTCCTGGCTGAGATCGACAAGGAGTTGTCCCGTCGGCTCGGCTGAAGGCGGCGAGACAGGGCCTCGCCGGTGTGCAGGGCATCTCCTCGGCTGCCAGCACGCTGGTTAGGATTGCCAGGTGAGTGATCATGTCTGACCTTGCCGTTTCCATCCTGCTCATCTTCTTCCTGTTCTTCGTCGGCGGTCTGTTCGCGGCTGCCGAGATGGCGTTGGTGACGCTGCGCGAGAGCCAAGTTCAGCAACTCCGAACCAAAGGCAAACGTGGCCGGGCCCTCGTCCAATTGCTGGAGAACCCGAACAAGTTCCTTTCGTCGGTGCAGATCGGAGTCACGCTGGCAGGTTTCCTGTCCTCGGCGTTCGGCAGCGACTCACTGGCGGGCAAGTATTTGGCGCCCTGGCTCGCCGAGTCCGGCCTGGCGCCACGGGTGGCCAGCGTTTTGGCCGTGATCATCGTCACCTCCGTCATCTCGTTCCTGTCGATCGTGCTGAGCGAACTGACCGCCAAGCGTCTGGCAATGCAGCGTCCCGAACAGTTCGCACTCGCTCTGGCGCCGATGGTCAACACGATTGCCAAGGTAGCCACCCCACTGATCTGGCTGCTCGATAAGAGCACCAACATCATGGTCCGCATCCTCGGTGGCGATCCGGAGGCCAGCAAGGAGGCTGTCACGGAGGATGAGCTACGCTCCATGGTCGCCAACGCCGACATGCTGGGCGACGAAGAACGCCGCATCGTGGACGATGTCTTCGATGCTGGCGACCGCAGCCTCCGTGAGGTCATGGTGCCCCGCACCGAGGTGGACTTCTTGGCTGGCGATGTTCCCGCCTACAAGGCCATTCAGATCGTCCAGGACGCGCAGCGTTCCCGGTACCCGGTCATCGAGGACACTCCCGACCAGGTCGTCGGGTTCTTGCACGTGCGTGACTTGATGGGCTTGGACACCGCAACTCGCCAAACACCGGTCAAGCAGTTAGCGCGTCCGGTGTTGAGCCTGCCCGAGACCGTCAAGGTGCTCAGGGCGCTCACCGAGATGCGTCGCGCTTCGTCACACCTTGCCATAGTCCGTGATGAGTACGGTGGCACCGCGGGCATCGTCACCCTCGAAGACCTCATCGAGGAACTGATCGGCGACATCACCGACGAGTTCGACGTAGTAGACCCCACGCAGCGCAAACACGAGGCGGTCTCCGACGTCGAGGGTCTCACCTCGCTGGAGGACTTTGCCGACCACACCGGCTACATCGTGCCGGAGGGTCCGTACGACACCGTAGCCGGCTTCTTCATGTCGCAGTTGGGCCGCATCCCCGCCCTGGACGATGTGATTGAGGTCGAACTTGCAGCCGCTGAACCCAGCGATGATGGGTCAAGCAACTCGATCCGGGTGTCAATGCGGGTTTCCGAGATGGATGGGCGGCGCATCGCTTGGATCGATATGACCCGGCTGAGTTCGGACGAGGGCGCCGCGACACCGGCTGAGGCTGTGCACGACAACCAGCAGAACCACCGCCTGGACCAGACGACGTCGCGCGGGATATCTGAGGCCACGGATGCCACAGAGCCCGGCAGCTAGACCCGATCCGAGTCAGTCCGCCGGGCTCCGCCCTGCACTTGCGGGTTAGGCATCCAGCATCTGGCCCGAGAGATAGTCGGCGTAGGCCGGCAGGTCGAGTTGGCCGCTGCCCGAGACGCCGATCAGCACCACCTGACCGTCGCCGTCGTCCTCGGCCGCCTGCAAGTGTGCGACCGCGCCGGCGATTGCGTGGTTCGACTCCGAGGCCGGCAGGATGCCCTCAGCCCTGGCGAACAAGACCCCTGCGGCGAACGCGTCGCGTTGTTTGATGGCGACCGCGTCCATCAGTTTCTGGTCGTAGGCGGCGCTGACTAGCGGCGCCATACCGTGGTAGCGCAACCCGCCGGCGTGCACCGGGTCGGGCACGAAGTCAGCGCCGAGGGTGTACATCTTGAGCAGCGGAGTCTGGTTCGCGGTATCGCCGAAGTCGTAGCGGTACTCGCCCGCAGTCAGTGAGGGGCAGGCAGCCGGCTCGCAGCCCACCACGCGCACGTTGGCGCCGGCGGTGAGGTTGCGATGCAGGAACGGGAAGCTGATCCCGGCCGCGTTCGAGCCGCCACCGGTGCAGGCGAAGATGTGGTCGGGCAGCCGTTCACCCACCGACTCCAACTGCAGCAAAGCCTCCTGACCGATCACCGTCTGGTGGAGCGCGACGTGATTCAGCACGCTGCCCAGTGAGTAGTTGGCGTGCGGGTCCCTGGCCGCCTCCTCGACGGCTTCGCTGATCGCCATGCCAAGCGAACCGGGCGTGTCTGGGAAGCGTTCGCGCATGGCTCGCCCGGTTTCGGTGCGCGCCGACGGAGACGGGGTCACGGTGGCACCGTAGGTCTCCATCTGCATGCGTCGGTAAGGCTTGGTTTCGTAGCTGTTGCGTACCTGCCAGACGTCACAGGCCAAGCCGAAGACGCTGCATGCAAAAGCCAACGCCGCGCCCCATTGCCCGGCGCCGGTTTCGGTGGTCAACCGGGTGATGCCAGCCAGTTTGTTGTAGTACGCCTGCGGCACCGACGAGTTCGCCTTGTGGCTACCGATGGGGGAGGCGCCTTCGTACTTGTAGTAGACCCGGGCTCGGGTGCCCAGCGCGGACTCGAGTCGGTAGGCACGATACAGCGGCGCCGGACGCCAGAGCCGGTAGATCTCTCGGACTTCCTCGGGGATCTCGATCCAGCGTTCGGTGCTCAGCTCCTGTTCGATGAGCCCTGGCGGGAAGATGGCGGCCAAGTCCTCGGCCTTGACCGGCTGCTGCGTCGCAGGGTGCAAGTGCGGGGGCGCGGAAATGGGCAGATCGGCCGCGATGTTGTACCAGTGCGTCGGGATTTGGTCCTCGGACAGCAGGATCTTCGTCAGGTGGTCACTCATGGGCAGAACGCTATCTGTTGAACCCCCGACTGGTCGGTTGCGTTCGACTGGTGGCTCGGCTGTCGCACTGGCCACGACGCGACTGGCCCGAACGCCTCATCCTGTGGTGCCCGAACCTCGTCGCCTCACAGCTCGATTCGGCTGCCGACGGCAGGTTGACGGCTGAATTGTGGGGACGAAGGTTAGAGTTCTGCAGGTGACCAAGGCCCTGACTGCGTTCGTCGCTGGGTTGCTGGCGTTCACCCTCGCAGGTTGCGCAGATCCCCCGACAACGGCGAACACCACAACCACTGAGTCGCAGGCCACGAGTGCCGCCTCCTATTTGGCCTGCCTGATAACCGATGACAGCCCGGCGTCCGAAGGCAGCCCCAACCAGCAAGCCATCAATGGTCTGGCCCGCGCCCAACAACAGTTGGGCATCGAGACCGTCCACGCAGCCGCCGCACAATCCGAGTACGCGAACGCTTTGCAAAGCCTCGTCGACCAAGGCTGCGCAGTGGTCGTGGGGGTCGGCGAATCGTTCACCGACGCCATGTCGGCGGCGGCTCGGGCCAACCCCGAGATTCATTTCGCGTTGATGGACGCCACCCCCAGTTCGGTACCGACCAACCTGCGTCCGGTCTTCTTCGACATCCACCAGGCAGCCTTCCTCGCCGGTTATCTCGCGGCGTCCCAGTCGACGACCGGCAAGGTCGGAGTCTTCGGGGGGCTGCCGGTGCCGGCGGCAACCATCTACATGGATGGTTTCGTGCAGGGCGTCACCCACTACAACGCGCAGCAGAACGCTCAGGTGGAGGCGCTCGGCTGGAACATGAGCACCCAGGACGGCACATTCGTCCGCTCGACCATCAGCCCGTGGAACGACCCCGCAGCCGGCCGGACGGCGGCCGCGTCGCTGGCCGAGCAGGGTGCCGACGTCATACTTGCGGTGGCAAACCAGTCCGGGGTGGGCGCGCTCGAGTTGGCCCAGGAATCCGGGGCCCGGGTGATCTGGTCGGACACCGACGGCTGCGTAACCCAGCAGGGCTCGTGCGACCAGTTGCTCGGCTCGGTGGTCAAAGATCGCGCCACCACCGTCTTCGAGGTCATTCAGACCGAACACGACGGCCGCGGGGCCGCCGGTGTGTTCTCCGCGAATCTACGCAATGGCGGCGTCCAACTGCTGCCCGGCGGCGCTGGCTTCACCCCTGCGTTGGCTGCCGAACTCGATGCGATCACCAAGCAGATCAGCGACGGCACGCTCAAGGTGACCTCGCCGGCCGCGATCGGATAACCCGTGCCCTGGGGGCCGCTGGCGGGACGACAGTCACCTGTCTTCCCGCGGCGGTCGTGGCTGCCCGCGCAGGCACGGTGTCTTCGTGGCCCTGCTGAGGACGGGGCCTGGACCGGCCGTCAACAAGCCGGATGCCGAGCCGTCGGTTGGTGCGGGGATGCCAGACTGGGGAGCATGACCGATTGGGACGTGCTGCGCACGACTGCGCAGCAGATGACCGCGCGCAGTTATGCGCCCTACTCGGGCTATCGGGTGGGGGCAGCGGCGCTGGTCGATGACGGTCGTCTGGTGCGCGGCTGCAACGTCGAGAACGCCAGCCTGGGCCTAACGTTGTGCGCCGAGTGTGGACTGGTCAGCGATCTTGCAGCTGGCGGCGGTGGGCGTCTGGTGGCGTTCTGCTGTGTCGACGGGCAAGGAGCAGTGATCATGCCCTGCGGACGCTGCCGGCAGCTGCTCTGGGAGCACGGTGGCCCGCCGCTGCAACTGTTGACTCCGGCAGGGGTGCAGACGATGGCCGAGGTGCTGCCGCAAGCATTCGATGCGACCACGATGGGCCACCGGTGATCACCGCAGCGGCCGACGGATCCAGCCTGTCCAACCCCGGACCGGCGGGTTGGGCCTGGTACATCGATGAAGACAATTGGCAGGCCGGGGGCTGGCCGCGTGGCACCAACAACATGGGTGAGTTGCAGGCCGTCCTATCGTTGCTGCGAGCCACCGAGTCGGTGGCTGCAGAACCGCTGAAGGTGTTGTGCGACAGCCAGTACGTAATCAACTCGGTGACCAAGTGGATGCCTGGCTGGAAGCGGCAGGGTTGGAAGAAGGCCGACGGCAAACCGGTCCTCAACCAGGAACTGCTCAAGAGCTTGGACGAATCCTTGCAGGGACGCGACGTGAGCTTCGAGTGGGTACGTGGTCACGCCGGGCACCCTCTGAATGAAGCAGCAGACCAGCGGGCCCGGGCCGCGGCCACCGCCTACCAGGACGGCACCAGTGTCGATCACGGGCCAGGTTTCCGCGCGGCGGCGAGCCAGCCCACTCCGGGGCAGATTGCGCCGGAGCCCAGCACCGAGCCCGGTTTCCCAAGCACAGCGGCAGCTAGTGACGTAGACGACGACCTGCTCAAGTTGGTCGACTACGAGAAGGAGTTGCTGAGCGACCGCGTGCGCAGCGACTCGGGTCGCGTCCGGGAATTGCTGCACCCGCAGTTCACTGAATTCGGCGCTTCCGGCCGCATCTGGACGCGTAACCGCCTCCTGGCCGAGATCAGGCCAATGCCCATGCGGGTGCGCTATGAGGCGATCGGCGCCGACCGATTGGCCGACGACCTGGTTCTGCTGCGCTGGCGTGCGCTGAGCGCCCACAGTGAGTGGTTGCGGAGCTCGATCTGGCAGCGCACCGACGGGAAGTGGCAGCTGCGCTTTGCGCAGGGGACGCCGGTCCTCAAGTCCTGACCAGCTGTCCCAAGGAGGACCGCCCGGTACCGCAGACGGCCCGGTGTCGGCCCCGTACACGGCACGGAGTACAGCCCGGCTGTGGCGTCCCCCTAGACTGTCCGCCATGTGCGCTCACATTCTCGCTACCGCTGCTTGGCCCTACGCCAATGGGCCCCGTCACATCGGGCACGTCTCCGGCTTCGGAGTGCCCTCGGACGTTTTCGCGCGGTATATGCGAATGTCGGGCCACCAAGTGCTGCTGGTCTCGGGGTCTGACGAACATGGCACCGCAATCCAGGTGAAGGCGGAAGCCGAGGGCCTGACACCCCAACAGGCCGCAGACAAGTACCACACCATCATCGTGGAAGACCTGCAGGGCCTCGGCCTGAGCTACGACCTCTACACCCGCACCACCACCCGCAACCATGCCGAGGTGGTGCAAGAGATGTTCCGCTCCTTGTACGACAACGGTTACATCGTCGAGCACACGCTGATGGGTGCGATTTCGCCGTCCACCGGACGCACCCTACCCGACCGCTATATCGAGGGCACCTGCCCGATCTGCGGCTTCGGCTACGCCCGCGGTGACCAGTGCGACAACTGCGGCCACCAACTCGACCCGATCGACCTGATTGATCCGCACAGCCGGGTCAACGGAGAGATCCCCGAATTCCGTGAGACCAGCCACTTCTTCCTGGATCTGCCGGCCTTCGCCGACCAGCTCAACGAATGGCTGGACTCCAGGGTCGACTGGCGTCCCAACGTGCTCAACTTCAGCTACAACTACGTCAAAGAACTCAAACCCCGCGCGATCACCCGCGACCTGGACTGGGGCGTCAAGATTCCGGTCGAGGGCTGGCAGGACGAAGACCTGAAGCGCATCTACGTGTGGTTCGACGCTGTGACCGGTTACCTGTCGGCGTCCATCGAATGGGCCAAACGCACCGGCAACCCGGACGCCTGGCGTGACTGGTGGACCGGCGAAAACGCCCGCTGCTACATGTTTATGGGCAAAGACAACATCGTCTTTCATTCGGTGATCTGGCCGTCCATGCTGCTCGGATCGAACGGTCAGGGCGGCCGTGGCGGCAATCCCAGCAAGTGGTTCGGCGTCCTCGACCTGCCCACCGAGGTGGTGTCGAGCGAGTTCTTGACCATGAGGGGTTCGAAGGTCGACACCTCGCACGGCCACGTGATCTATGTGCGTGACTTCCTGCGCGAGTTTGGGCCCGACTCGTTGCGCTATTACATCGCGGCGGCCGGCCCGGAAGCCCGCGACACCGACTTCACCTGGGAAGAGTTCGTCCGCCGCAACAACACCGAGCTGGCCAATGAATGGGGCAACCTGGTCAACCGGTCGGTCGCGATGGCCAGCAAGAACAACGGCGCCATCCCGCCCGCCCACGACCTGACGGCCGTTGACACCGAACTGCTGACCGCCAGCAAGGCGGCTTTCGACGTGGTCGGCGACCTGCTGGCCCACCAGAAGTTCAAGCAGGCCATCACCGAGGCCATGCGCGTTGTGAGCCTCGCCAATCAGTACATCTCGCAGAGCGAGCCTTGGAAGATGAAGGACGACCCTGATCGGCGCGACACGGTGCTGCACGTTGCGCTGCAGGTCGTCTCGGACGCCAACACCCTGCTCACCCCGTTCCTGCCGCACTCGGCCCAGAAGGTCTTCGAACTGCTCGGCGGCGAGGGCGTGTGGGCGGCGCAACCCGAGATCAGGTTCGTGGACGAGGGGGAGGACACAGCGTCCTACCCCGTATTGACTGGGGACTACGCGTCCGAGCAGGCTCGCTGGGTATCTCGGCCGATCGTCCCCGGAACCCCGCTGAACAAACCAACCCCGCTGTTCCGCAAGTTGGACGACTCGCTCGGCGAGACCGGACCCGATTGGGCGCCGATCGGCTGATCAGGCGATCGCCCGCGCCGCTTCGCTGGCCTCCTTGATCGCCTGGATAGCCCGGCGCGCCTGTTTGGCGTCCCCGATCACGTAACAGGCGATGCCGAGTTCGGCAGCCCGGTCCTCCAACGGCTTCGTGGGACGCGACCGAGTCCCGATGGCGATCACCGCGGTGTCATAGCGCAACTCCGCGACTTCACCATCCTTCTGGTACACGACTGCGCTCGGCGTGATCTCCTGGCAGGTGGCGCCTGGGATCAACTGGACGCCTGCGCCCGCGAGCTCTTCCATGACAGCGATCCGGCGGATCTGTCCGATGTCCTCTCCGATCGCCCCGAGCATTTCGAGCACGGTTATCGAATCGGCCCTGCCAGCCAGGTATTCGGCAACCTCCAAGCCGACCAGCCCGCCGCCGATCACCACCACGCGTCCGGTTGGGAAGACGGTTTGGCTGAGCACGTCGTGAGAGTCGTAGACGTTCGGCAGGTCACGGCCTGGGAAGGTGGGCAGGATGGGCGTGGCGCCGGTGGCGATCACCAGTGCGTCCGCCCCGATGAGCTTGTCGGGGGTGAGTTTGGTGTGCAAGCGCACTTCGAC
>JAAYVP010000005.1 GCA_012517115.1 Brooklawnia sp.
CAGACGGTCTACGTGGTCGAGGAACTCGACCCGGTGATCGAGACCCAGGTTCGTGCCTGGGGCATCGACTGCCATGGCAAAGATGTCTTCCCCAGTGTCGGCGAGTTCAGCCCGGGGACGCTGCGCGCCGCGCTTGGCCTGCCGCAACCGGTATCCATCGGCGATCCGACCGTCGAGGTGCCGCCGCGCTTCCCGGCGCTGTGCGTCGGCTGCCCGCATGCGCACGTGTACAACGCGCTGCGTGAACGCGGCATGCTCGTCTCTGGTGACATCGGCTGCTACAGCCTCGGTGTCATGCCGCCCTACAGCGCAATGGACACCCTGCTCGACATGGGTGCCTCGGTGACCATGGCGCACGGTATGGACGCGGTACTCAGCAGCGATCCGGCGGCCACCGGCCAGCCCAACAAGCCGCAGATCGCGGCGGTGATCGGTGACTCCACTTTCGCGCACTCGGGGCTGACCGGTTTGCTGAACGCCTGCTGGAACAAGCGTGACGGCTTGTACATCGTGCTCGACAACGGCACCACCGCGATGACCGGCGGCCAGCCCAACCCACTCAGCGGGGAGCGGCTGGGGCGCGAGGACGCCATGCACCTCGACTACGGCTACCTTGCCCGCGCCTTCGGCATCCCGGAGGAGAACTTCGCCGCAGTGGACGCGAACAGCCGCAAAGCAGTCAGCGCCGCGATCGACGATCTGGCCGGACGCTCCGGCGTTCGCCTGCTGGCGGTCATCGGCATGTGCATCATCGAGGTGAAGGACCTCAAGAAGATAGACAAGTATGTCAGCAAGCGTGATGCCCGGCGACTGGAGATCGCCGAGGTGAAGGAACATTCCCATGCCTGAGTCGAAGATCGACCGGGTCTGGAACGTCATGCTTGTCGGTGTCGGCGGTCAGGGCGTGGTGTTGGCAAGCGATATCCTCGCCGCCGCGGCGTTGGTGGCCGGCCTGGACGTCAAGAAGTCCGAGATCCACGGCATGTCCCAGCGCGGCGGCTCGGTCTTCAGCCATGTCAGGTTCGGGCCGAAAGTGCATTCCCCCACCATTCCGCACGGCGAAGTTGACGTCCTCTATTCTCTGGAACGAATCGAGGCGCTGCGGTGGGCCGGCTGGGCGCGTCCCGGGGCGGCGGTTTGCTATATCGACCACGTCATCCACCCGTTCGGGGTCAAGGCGTACGACCCGGGAGTCGATGACGACATCGCGAGGCTGTTCGGTATCACCATCCGCTTCGACGACCACGAACTCAAGCCGTTGATAAACGCCAAGACGAAGAACACCGCACTGCTGGGGGCGGTTTCGTTGCTCGTCCCGCTGCCGGAAGAGGCCTTCGTGAATGTGCTGGCTGACCATGTGCCTGCCGGGACGGCGCAGGTCAATGCGTCAGCGTTCGCAGTTGGCCGTCAGCTCGGCGCGGCGGCTCTTTCCGCCCGAACTCAACAGGAGGCTGCCCATGTGGAATGACAAGGCCCAACGTCTTCCTCGGGAAGAACTCCGGACGCTGCAGTTGCGCCGACTCCAAGACCAGGTTGCCCGGCTCTCGGACCGCGTCGAGTGGTACCGGCGGCGGCTGGCCGATCACGGCGTCCAGGCTGATCAGATCGCGACACTGGCTGACCTGGCGCGGCTGCCGTTTACCGGCAAGACCGACTTGCGCGAGGTCTTCCCGTTCGGGCTGAGTGCGGTGCCGCGCAGTGAACTGGTCGAGGTGCACATGTCGTCGGGCAGCACCGGCAAGCCGGTGGTGAACGCCTATACCCGCGCCGACCTGGAACTTTGGGGCGACTTGATGGCCCGGACGCTCGACATGGGCGGTGTCGGGGCCGACGATATCGTGCAGAACACGTTCGGTTACGGACTGTTCACCGGCGGCTTCGGCGTCCATTACGGCGCCGAGGCGATCGGTGCGCTGGTGCTGCCGATCTCGTCTGGCAACACTCGCCGCCAGCTCGACACGATCGTCGACTTCGGGACGACCACGCTGACCGCCACGCCGTCCTACGCCCTCTACCTGGCCGAGTACGCCCGCGAGAACGGCGTTGACCCTCGGTCACTCGGTTTGAAGCGCGGCTTCTTCGGTGCCGAGCCGTGGAGTGAACCGATGCGCAGCCAAATTGAGGACGACTGGGGCATTGAGGCGTTCGATATCTATGGGCTCACCGAGATCATCGGGCCTGGCGTCGGCTCTGAATGTCACGAGCATGACGGTCTGCACATCCAGGAGGATCATTTCTACCCGGAGGTCGTCGACCCGGACACTGGGCTTGAGGTGCCACCAGGTGAGACCGGTGAACTGGTGCTGACCACCCTGACCCGGCAAGGCACGCCGCTGCTGCGCTACCGTACTCGCGACGTCACTTATCTGATTGATGAGCCGTGCCGGTGCGGGCGGACTTCGCGGCGGATTCACCGGCTGATGGGTCGCACCGACGACATGTTGATCATCCGAGGCGTGAACATCTTCCCCCAGCAGGTCGAGGAGGTGTTGCTGCGGGCTCAAGGCACCGCGCCGCACTACCAGTTGGTGGTCGACCGGCATGGCAGCATGGACAGCCTGGAGGTGGAGGTCGAGATGACCGTCGAGGCGTTCTCGGACGACCTGGGTGACGTGCTGGCGCTGGAGCGTCGCATTGAGGACGACCTGAGGTCGGCTCTCGGTATCCAGGCCAAGTGCGTGCTGGTTAACCCGAAAACCGTGGAACGTGCCATCACCGGCAAGGCGGTCCGTACGATCGACCGGAGGGAGGTGAAGACCCATGTCTGAGTCCGGTGCGCCAAGCTCCGCGACTGAAAACTGGCTGGTGGACGACCGCGTCGTCTTGCTGGACCAGATCTCGGTCTTCCTGGAGAACCGGCCCGGCAGCCTGGCTGCCGCGGCCGCAGTGCTGGCCGAGGCCGGCACCAACCTGCGTGCGCTGAGCATTGCCGAAACCGAGCGTTTCGGGATCGCGCGGCTGATCGCCGACGACACTGAGCAGGCGCTGGCCACCCTCCAGCAGGCCGGCTTCACCTCGCGGGTGAACAAGGTCTTCGGTATCCAGGTGCCCGACCGGCCAGGTGGGCTGGCGCACCTGCTGCAGGTCTTCGACGGCCACGTGAATGTGGAGTACATGTATGCCGATTTGAAGGGCGTCGGCTCCAACTCCCTGATGATCATGAAGTTGGAGCCGGTGGACGAGGCGGTGAGACTGCTGGTGCAGGCGGGGCTTTACTGACTCCCCACCAGGAACTGCCATCATGGGAGCCATGAGTGATGCGGCGGCGCGCGTCCCGTTGCCTGGCCCATTGGTGGACGCCAAGGCTATCGTGTTGCTCTCATCCTGTCGGCTGGACGATGTTATTGCCCCCGTTGAGGTGCTGCTTCAGGAGGGCCTCAGCGTGATCAGTCTCAGCCCGGCCGGGCCGCTCACCCCGACTATGCTGCGCACCATCTTCGGCCGCCGGCTGACGGTAGGTGTCCACGATCTGCGTTCGGTGGCCGATGCGCAGTGGTCCGTCGAGCAGGACGCGGCGTTCGCCTTGACAATGGGACTACCGCAGGCCGGCGCGGTCCTCCGTGCGGCCGGGCTACCCGAGTTGCCGGCCGCTCTCACCCCCCGCGAGGTGGACGCTGCCTGGAGCACCGGTGCAGCGGGGGTTCAAGTGGTTCCGGCGAACGCGTTCGGTAACGCGTACGCTGCCCAACTGAGCGCACTGGTGCCCGAGCCGAAGTTGGTGGTACGAGGCGCGGAAGCGTCTCATGAGGTCAAGGCCTGGTTGGGTGCCGGGGCGGTCGCGGCTTGTTTTGCTGAGAAGCTCTTGGGAGATTCCCTACGTCGGGGGAACCTTTCATCCCTCCGGACGCGAGTCCGTGCCAGCCTAGACGCGCTCCGCTCATCTCGCTGACAAGGGGGATTCGTCAGGAAGCCGGTTGACCGCCCGGGCAACTGTGGCAACCGCCACTTGAGTTTTGGTTTAGCTTACGTTTAAGCTCTTCTCAGATTTCCGATGGAACTGGGAGAAGATACGTGGCCGCACGTCGAGCAATCCAGAACAGCGAGACAGCCGAGGACCTCACCCTCAAGGCATTTCAGCGCAGTTCCGCGCCCCGAGCCTTTGTCGAAAACCAGAGCGATGACGTGCTGAGCAGTGTCGCGACCACTTCAGTGGCGAGTCGCTCGGTCGTCACGCAAATCGGCTTCGAGCCCGATGAACCACTGACTAGCACTCGTCAGCTGCCTCGCATCACCCGTGGTCAGCAAGCGCCTGTTAAGGCCGCCAGGGACTCTGCTCGGTTGCGTCGCGGGTTGCTCGGCGTTGCTGCCGCAGCCACTGCTAGCGCCGCCTTGGTGCTTCCGAGCGCGATGAGCACCGTCACCGCTCAGCCAGCTACCGTCGACGTCGCCACCGTTGAGCGGAACGCTGCGGTGAGCCGGAGCCTCGCGCGCACCGAACTGGTCGCGCCGGTGACCGAGGCCGAGGCGCAGGCCAATGCGGAGGCCGCCAAGCGCGCCGAGCAGGCGCGCATCGCGGCCGAGGAGGCCGCTCGCGTCGCAGAAGCCGCTCGCATCGCGGAGGAGGAGCGGTTGGCTGCCGAGGCGAAGGCCGCCGAAGAAGCGGCCGCCGAGGCTGCCGCTGCGGCGACAAACACCAACCAGGCCAGTAGCACCTACACCAGCGCGCAGACCGCCCCAGCAGTCAGCTCCGGCACCTGCGCCTACGGGGACGGCTCAAGCCTCGGCCTCACCTACCAGGCACAGGCTGCCTTCCAAGTCATCTGCGCGCAGTTCCCCAACGTAACCAGCTATGGCGGCTGGCGCGCGAGTTCCGACGACCACGGCGCGGGCCAGGCAATCGACATCATGATCAGCGGCTCGGCAGGCTGGGAGGTCGCTAACTTCCTGGTCGCCAACGCCAGCGCACTGCACGTCGAATACGTCATCTACTCCCAGCAGATCTGGGGCAACTGGGGCGGCGGCTTCACCTACATGGAAGACCGCGGTTCGATCACCCAGAACCACTACGACCACGTGCACGTCACCATCCGCTGACACCAACCAGGTACAAAGGAGCGATCCCATGAGCGCACGACGGGCATTGTCAGAGCCGATTGAAGTTGGCATCGCCGTTGAGGCTGCTTGCTCGCGGCGTGCTGTCACCGGTTCGGCACTGTTGGACGACACGCTGTCGTGCGTGCGGTCCGGCAGCGGACGTGCCATCGCGGCGCCGCTGAGCTTCGAGCCCGACGAGCCGCTAGACAGCACCCGCCCGCTACCCACAGTCGCTGCCGGACGCCCACGGTCGCGTCGTTCGACCACCCGCTTGCAGCGTGGTCTGCTGTCGGTCGCAGCCGCCGCGACCGCAGGCGCAGCGTTGATCGTCCCCAGCCTGTCCAGCCAAGTCACCGCAGCCGAAGTAATAGCCAGGCCCACCGCTGTCAGCACGCCCGTCTCACGGCAAGCAGAGCGTCCGGAACTGGTCGCCCCAGTCACCGAACGCGAAGCAATCGCGGCCGAGCGGGCGCGGCTTGCCGAGGAGGCCCGGCTTGCCGAGGAAGCCCGGCTAGCTGAGGAGGCCCGGCTTGCCGAGGAGGCCCGGCTTGCCGAGGAGGCCCGGCTTGCCGAGGAGGCCCGGCTTGCTGAGGAGGCCCGGCTTGCTGAGGAAGCACGTGTTGCCGAGCAGGCAGCCCTCGCGCAGCACACCAGCCAGCCGACCACCGCTACCACGGTCCAGACACCAGTTGCGTCCGGCGCTGCCAGCGGCACAGCCCAGGGTGCGGTCAGCTTCGCGCTGGCCCAGGTGGGCAAAGCCTATGAGTGGGGCGCCACCGGCCCGAACGCCTACGACTGCTCCGGCCTGATGGTTGCCGCCTACCAGTCGGTGGGTGTCAGTCTGCCCCGCACCAGCAACGCCATGATGTCGGCCGGCTACGCCGTTTCGTACGCTGACCTGCAGCCCGGCGACCTGATCATCTCGTACGGTGGCGGGCACGTCGGTATGTACATCGGTAACGGCCAGATGGTGCACTCGTCCACCTATGGCGTGGGTGTCATCGTCAGCTCGCTCAGCGGTTACACGATCGACGCGATGCGTCGGGTCGCCTGAGTCTGAGAGCTCCCCCTGCGGAGCAATTGGCTCCCCAGCAGGCGTCGCGTGGTTTAGTAGTGCCATGCGTACACCGGTTGATGCCACCACCACTCAGGCGTGGGCTGATCTGACTCGGCTTCACGACCAACTCCACGTCGATTTCCGCGCCTGGTTCGCCACAGACCCAGACCGTGCCAAGCGGTTCTCGCTGAGTGCCGCCGACCTGTTTGCCGACCTGTCCAAGAACTACCTCACCGATGAGGTGCGTGATGCGCTCGTGCGGTTGGCCGAACAGACCGGCGTCGCCGAGCACAGGGACGCCATGCTGGCCGGCGAGCGGATCAACACCACCGAGAATCGGTCGGTGCTACACACCGCCCTTCGGCTACCCGCCTCCGCGTCGCTCGACGTTGAGGGCACCGACGTCGTCGTCCAAGTGCACGAGGTGCTCGACCGCATGTACGCGTTCGCGAATCGGGTGCGCAGCGGCGAGTGGGTCGGCGTCACCGGCAAACCCATCACCACCATCGTCAACATCGGCATCGGTGGTTCCGACCTCGGCCCAGTCATGGTTTACGAGGCCCTGAAGCCGTACAAACAAGATGGCATCGAATGCCGGTTCATCAGCAACATCGATCCGGCTGACATGTTCGAGAAGACCCACGACATCAATCCCGAGACCGCGCTGTTCATCGTGGCGTCCAAGACGTTCACCACCCTCGAGACGATGATCAACGCCCGGATGGCCAAGAACTGGCTGATCAACTCGCTGCAGAACGCGAACATCATCGACGACTCCGATGAGGCCCGCGCTGACGCCATCCGCCGCCACTTCGTGGCCGTCTCGACCAACCTCGAGAAGGTCGCCGAGTTCGGCATCGACCCCGAGAACGCGTTCGGTTTCTGGGACTGGGTCGGCGGCCGCTACTCCGTCGACTCGGCGGTCGGCCTCGCCGATGTCATCGCACTCGGCCCAGACAATTGGCGCCATTTCCTCGCCGGCTTCCACGCCATGGACGAGCACTTCCGCACCGCACCCTTCGCCGAGAACCTGCCGGTGATGATGGCGATGCTGAACGTCTGGTACAACAACTTCTACGGCGCTCAGTCGCACGCCGTGCTGCCGTACGCGCAGTACCTGCACCGTTTCGCGGCCTACCTGCAGCAGCTCACCATGGAATCCAACGGCAAGCGGACGCGGTGGGACTCGTCGCCGGTGACCACCCAGACCGGCGAGGTCTTCTGGGGTGAGCCTGGAACCAACGGCCAGCACGCCTTCTACCAGCTGATCCACCAGGGCACCAAGGTGATCCCGGCCGACTTCATCGCGGTCGCCACCCCCGGTCACGCCCTGCGCGAGGGTGGTACCGACGTGCATGCGCTGTTCCTGTCCAACTTCTTCGCACAGACCGCGGCCCTGGCCTTCGGCAAGACCGAGGAGGAGGTGCGCGCCGAGGGCACCGCCGAAGAGATCGTCCCGGCCCGCGTCTTCCCAGGCAACAAGCCGACCACATCGATCATGGCGGCGGAATTGAGCCCGCGCGTGCTCGGTGAGCTGATCTCGCTCTACGAGCACATCACCTTCGTGGAAGGCGTCGTCTGGGGCATCAACTCGTTCGACCAGTGGGGTGTCGAGCTCGGCAAGAAGCTGGCCAATCAGATCGCCCCCGCGGTCACCGGTGACGATGAGGCGTTGGCCGCTCAAGACGCGTCCACGCAGAACCTGATTCAGTACTACCGCGCCAACCGCAGCTGAGCGGTTTGGCGCCCAAACATAGGGTGAGCAGCATGCGCATCGTTTGGCGCCTGCTGCTCACCCTCGTCTTGCTGGGTTCCTTGATTGTGGGGGGCCCCTGGCTGCTGGTGCAGATCCTGACGCAGGGCCGGACCTGGACCAGTGCAGACGACGCCCCGGCCCGTGACGTCGTGCTCGTAATGGGCGCGGCCACCCTCAACGGGCTGAGCCCATCGGCCTATCTGCGGGCGAGGCTCGACCTGGCGTTGGAGCTGTGGCGGCAGGGCAAGGCGAAGGTCTTCATCGTCTCGGGCAGCACCTCCGACAACGAGCCGGCGGTGATGCAGGAGTACCTGATCGAGAACGGTGTGGACGCCAGCGATATTGTCTTGGACAACGGGGGCAACGACTCCTACTCGTCGTGCATCAGGGCGGGAGAGCTGTTCGGGGTGGACGCGTTGACGGTGGTGACGCAGAGCTACCACGTGCCGCGCACCGTGGCTACCTGCCGGTTGGTCGGGGTGGACGCGATCGGCGTCGGCGACGATACCCGGGCCAAAGACGCCACCTGGCGCAGCTACCAGCGCCGCGAGTTGGTCGCGAACATGAAGATGGTCGTCGACGTGGTCATGAATCGTGCGGTCGGCCAATCCGATTTCGATCCGGCCGTTCAGAATGCGCTAGCCAGGCATCGCTGATCGACCCGGCGCGGTTAGGCTGTGCATCGTGCATATATCTGTCATCGGCTGCGGCTACCTCGGTGCGGTGCATGCGGCCTGCATGGCGAGCCTCGGCCACGAGGTGATCGGGCTCGACATGGACGAGTCGAAGACCGTCCAGCTCAACTCTGGGGTTCCGCCCTTCTATGAACCGGATTTCGCCGGACTGCTTGCCGAACAGGTCGGCGAAGGACGACTGGAGTTCACCACAGACCCGGGCCGAATCACCCAGGCACAGATCCATTTCATCGCCGTCGGCACACCGCAGTTGGCTGGACGCTATGCCGCAGACCTCAGCTACCTGCGGGCGGCCGTCCGAACACTCGTCGAGGTCGCCGACACCGCGCAGGGACCTGCGGTCATCGCCGGGAAGTCGACAGTGCCGGTCGGTACGGCGCAGCACATTCAGCAGGTCTGCGACGATTCCGGCAAAGACCTGATCGTGGTGTGGAACCCGGAGTTTCTGCGAGAGGGCTTCGCGGTGGCCGACACCCTGCATCCCGACCGCATCGTCTACGGGCTGCCTGACGACCTGCACCGAGCCGAAGTAGGGCGCCGGTTCTTGGACGACTGCTACGCCGGCCTGCTGGCTGCCGGGACGCCGAGGCTGCTGACCAACCACCCGACGGCCGAGTTGGTCAAGGTGGCCGCCAACAGCTTCCTGGCCACCAAGATCAGCTTCATCAACGCGATGGCGCAATTGTGTGACGCCACCGGTGGCGACGTCACCCAGTTGGCCGAGGCGATCGGCTACGACGATCGGATCGGCAAGAAGTTCCTGCGCGCCGGGGTTGGCTTCGGCGGCGGCTGTCTGCCGAAGGACATTCGGGCGTTCATGGCCCGCGCCGGTGAACTCGGGGTGGACGAGGCCCTGACCTTCCTGCGCGAGGTGGACGCGATCAACCTGCGCCAGCGCGACAAGGCGGTCGAGATGGCATCCAAGCTGCTCGGCGGGCGTTTCGTCGGCCACAAAGTGGCCGTGTTGGGCGCCGCCTTCAAGCCGGATAGCGACGATCTGCGCGACTCGCCGGCCCTCGAAGTGGCTCAGCAGATCTGGTCGCGCGGGGCCGACCTGGTCATCACCGACCCGGCTGCCGCCGATGCACTGCGCAGTAAGCGGCCGAACCTGAACGTCGTCGACACGGTCGCCGAGGCTGTTGCGGGGGCCGATGCCGTCCTGCTGCTGACCGAGTGGCAGGAATACCGTGACTTAGATCCGCTGGAGTTGCGGGCCCTAGTGCGCACCCCGAACATCGTGGACGGTCGCAACGTGCTCGACCCACAACGCTGGCAGGACGCTGGGTGGACCTATCGCGGCATGGGACGCCACGGCGGTCCGGCCGCCGCTGAGCAGCGGGTCTGAGCCGCCGACCCTAGTGGCAGGTTAGGACCGTTCGCTTTCGTCCATCGAGTCGATGAGCCCCAACTGCTCACGGCTCAACTCGAAGTCGAAGATGTCCAGGTTCTCGGCGATGCGCTGCGGATGCGACGACCGGGGGATCGCCACCAACCCATGTTGGACATGCCAACGCAATACCACCTGGGCGGGTGTGCGTCCGCTGGCCTCGGCGATTTCCTGTACTACCTGGTTGGTCAGGTCGTCAGCTTGTCCGAGCGGGCTGTACGAGACCACCGCTATCTTCCGGGCGCGCATCTGGGCCCGCAATCTGGGTTGGCTGAAGGTCGGGTGCAGTTCGATCTGGTTCACCACGGGGGTGGCGCCACGCAGGGCAGCGATGTGATCGTCGGTGAAGTTGCTGACGCCGATCGAGGTCACCAGGCCCTCGGCCTGGAACCGCTGGAGTGCCTCCCAGCACCAGATGTAGGCGTCGCCGTGCCGCTTCACCGATGGTGAGTGGATCAGGTAGAGGTCGAGGTGGTCGACCCCAAGGTCGGCCAGAGTCGTCTCCAGGGCACGCCGGGCGGCGTCCGGGGCCATGTCGTCGTGGAAGACCTTGCCGGTCAGGAAGAGTTCGTCGCGGGGGATCGCGGACGCCGCCAGGGCGCGCCCGATTTCTACCTCGTTGTCGTAGAGCGTGGCCATGTCGAGATGCCGGTACCCCACCTCTAGGGCGCGGGTGACCGCCTGCGTGGCGACCTCCCCCTTCAGCGCCCAGGTGCCGAAACCTATCTGGGGGATCTGCTGGCCATCGGATAGCCGGAGTTGCGGAATCTGCGCCACTTTCGTCCTTTCGCCGTCTCTCTCCACGGTACTGACCTGTTCTGGCCAACTCGCCCTCATGAGACAATGATCGGCATGTCTTCTCTGCCTTCCCAACTGTCGCAGCGGATCGAGTCGGTCGCGGGTATCGATCCCGAACTACGCCCGGCCACCAAACCGCAGTTCGGGCACTTCCAATCGAACGTCGCGCTGCGGTTGGCGAAGCAGGAAGGCGCAAAGCCCCGGGACGTTGCTCAACGGATCGTCGACCAGTTACGGCTGGACGACCTGTGCGAAACCCCCGAGGTGGCAGGGCCTGGCTTCATCAACTTCCGGATCCGGGCCGACGTACTGGCTGCGACCGTCACCGACCAACTCGCCGATCCGCGGGCGGGCATCATGACGGTGGCTGATCCCCAGCGCGTGGTCATCGACTACTCTTCGCCCAACGTGGCCAAGCAGATGCACGTCGGCCACCTGCGCTCGACGATCATCGGTGACTGCTTCAACCGGGTGCTGAGTGCGCTCGGCCACCAGGTGATCGCGCAGAACCACATCGGCGACTGGGGACGCCAGTTCGGCATGCTGATCGAGCAGGTCGCCGATGAGGGGCTGGATCTGGCCTCCCTCGACCTGGCCGGTGCAGAGGAGCTGTACCGACGGGCCAACGCTCATCTGGACGCTGACGAGTCGTTCGCGGCGCGCGCGCGGGAACGCGTGGTCAAGCTGCAGTCCGGCGACCCGGCCACCCGCCAGGCGTGGCAGCGCCTGATCGAGATCTCGCTGGCTGGGTTCAACCGCACCTACGCCCGGATGAACGTCAAGTTGACCGACGCCGATGTGGCAGGGGAGTCCAGCTACAATCCGCTGCTTGCTCCGCTGGCCGACGACCTTGAGCGGCGCGGGATCGCGAAGGTAGACGACGGTGCTCTGGTTGTCTTCGCCCAGGGGTTCGACGCACCGGCGATCATCCGGAACTCCGCTGGCGGCTACGGCTATGACGTCACCGACGTCGCCGCAATCCGCTACCGAGTGGATGAACTTGGCGCCCGGCGGATCATCTACGTCACCGATGCCCGCCAGCATCACCACTTCGAGTTGGCCTTCGCGGTCGCCCGGATGGCTGGCTACCTACCCGACGACGTGGTGGCCGAGCATGTCGGTTTCGGCATGGTGCTCGGCCCCGGCGGGACGCCGATCAAGACCCGCGAGGGCGGCACTGTCACCCTCGACTCGCTACTGGACGCCGCAGAGGAGCACGCCGTCCCCGAGATCGCGCTGGCAGCCATCAAGTACGCGGACCTGTCGAACAGTTTGCAGAAGGATTACGTTTTCGACGCCGAGCGGATGACCCAGACCACCGGCGACACCGGCCCGTATCTGCAGTACGCACACTCCCGGTGCGCCGGGATCCTGCGCGAGGGGGCGTCTCGGGGCCGTCATTTCGACCATATCGAGGTGCTCTCCGAGCCCGCCGAACAGGAACTGGCATTGTGGCTGACTCGCTTCGGCGAGACAGTTCAGGTGGTCGCGGACGACCTGACCCCGCACAAGTTGTGCACCTACCTGTTCGAACTGGCCACCAAGTTCTCAACCTTCTACGAGCAGTGCCCGGTCCTGAAGAGCGAAGACCCGGTCTGTTCGTCGCGGCTTTGCTTGGTGGCGGCGACCAAGCAGGTGCTGGCGACCGGGCTCGACCTGCTCGGCATCGTGGCGCCCGAGCGCATGTAGCGTCAACGAGTTGGCTGTTCCGCACATCAGCAACGCCGGGGCGGCCAGAACAGCCTGAAAGGTCCTGCCGGTTCAGGCTTGACCGACAGGACCTTCTTTCTTGTCGGGCGGCGGAGCGCCCATGCGCCTGCGCTACGCGGGGGTGTCCCAGAGCGCCGGATCGTTCGGCTCGCTCGCCCGGGCGCTGGCCCCAGCGACGCTCTCGGGCACGGGGTAGCGTGCATCCGCCACTGCTGCCGCCCCGACGATACCGGCCTGGTTCAGCAACATCGCGGGGACGATCGGGGTGCGCAGTTTCAGCTGCGGCAGGAAGCGCTCGTGTCTGGCCGAGACGCCACCGCCCACCACGAACAGGTCAGGCCAGAACAGCTTCTCAACTGTGGAGTAGTAGAGCTGTAGCCGCTTCGACCAGCGTGGGTAGCTCAGCTTCTCCCGGGCCTTGGCCGACGCCGACGCCCGGGTCTCGGCGTCGTGGCCGCCGATCTCCAGATGACCGAGTTCGGTGTTGGGCACCAGAACGCCGTCGTTGATCAATGCTGAACCGATCCCGGTGCCCAGCGTGGTAACGATCACGACCCCGGACCGGCCCTTCGCTGCGCCGAAACGCACCTCGGCGAGCCCCGCGGCGTCCGCATCGTTGACCAGCACCACCCGACGCCCGAGCTGGTCGCTGAACAACTTCTCGGCGTTGACACCGACCCACGCCTGATCGAGGTTGGCCATCATCGGCACGACACCGTGGACGACAGGTGCGGGAAGGGTGATGCCGATCGGCGAGTCGCCGATCTCGCTGCGGAACTCCTCGACGATCTTCGCGACCACGCTGGCGCAGGCCTTCGGGGTCGACTTCTTCGGCGTCGGGATTCGAATGCGGCTGCCGGTCAGCGCGCCGGTCTGCAGATCGACGGGGGCGCCCTTGACGCCCGATCCGCCGATGTCGATGCCCAGAATGTGGTGCGGGGTCGAAGTCATGCAAGCCATGCTAGGGCCTGAAACGGCCGTTGGTCTGGTGAAGCGGAGGTTAACAAGGCGGTGCGACGTTGGACATAGGCTTGCCGGGTGAAGCAGCGCGACTACCACGAGTCCTGTCACGGATCGCAACCCCCACACCCGGACGGCGGCGAATGGGCGCACGTGATGGTCCTCCATGACGGCAGCACCGTCTATGCCGACACCGCGGCCGAGGTTTTATCCGAGATGCTGCCGGGCTATGAAGACAAGGACGAGTTAGCTCGGCGCAGTCTCCGCGTCCGGCATGCCCAACAAGTCGCCGGGCTCGTCCAACGCCTTGAACTTGAACGATGGCTCGCCGATGGTGGCGTCGACCAGCCTAATCAGAGCCACGCCTCGCTCGAGCAGATCCTGACCACCGACAAATCGCTGGCGCTCGGCCTGGAACTCCCCGACTCCCCGGGGCGTCCGGCCGACTGGCTGCCGCTGGTTCCGCTGGTGCTGGTGACTACCAGCTACGCCCCGCACACCAAGTTCCCGCCGATCGGCGGCAACGTGGTTTGGATCGACCCGGCCGACGAGGCCAAGTACCTGGCGTCGCTGCATCGGACCGGGATCTTCAGCTATTGGACGTCTGTGCCTCCGGTCGGGTCACCTAACCAATAGGATCACCACAAGCACAAGCGAGTAGGAAGGGTCGGACGATGAGTTGGTTAGTGACGGGCGGGGCGGGCTACATCGGCTCACATGTGGTGCAGGCCTTCCTCGCCGCGGGAATCACGCCGGTGGTGATCGACGACCTATCCAGCGGCCACGCCGAGTTCGTGCCCGCCGACGTGGGGTTCGTCCAAGGTTCGATCCTCGACACCGACCTGGTCACCCGCACGTTGCGCGATCACGGCTGTGAAGGTGTGGTGCACCTGGCCGGGTTCAAGTACGCGGGGGTCAGCGTCCGCGAACCACTGCACACCTACGATCAGAACGTCACCGGCACCGTCTCGCTGCTCCGCGCCATGCACGTCGTGGGCGTCCACAACTACGTCTTCTCCAGTTCGGCTTCGGTCTATGGGACGCCGAACGTCGACCTGGTCACCGAGCAAACCCCGACCGCGCCGGAGTCGCCGTACGGCCAGACCAAGCTGATCGGGGAGTGGCTGGCCGCCGACATGGCCGCAGTCGACCACGACTGGCGTTACACCAACTTGCGCTACTTCAACGTCGTCGGCTCGGGCTCAGACCAACTCTACGACACCAGTCCGCACAACCTCTTCCCGATCGTCTTCGACGCACTGCTCGAGGGTCGGGCCCCCAAGATCTTCGGCAACGACTACCCGACACCCGACGGCACCTGCGTGCGCGACTACGTGCACGTCTCCGACCTTGCCACCTCGCACGTGGCGGCGGCGCAAGCGATGGTTGCGGGCCGCGACCTCGGCACCGCCTACAACCTGGGCAGCGGCGACGGGTCGAGCGTGGCCGAGATCATGTCGGCCATCGCCCGGGTCACCGGTATCGACTTCACTCCCGAGATCGCCCCTCGGCGTCCGGGCGATCCCGCCCGAATCGTCGCGAACGGGGACGCTGCCGCCCGCGACCTCGACTGGCAGATGCGGCACAGTCTGGACGAGATGGTGGCCTCCGCCTGGCAGGCACGTCAGGCGCATTCGTCCTGAGACAGCTCTCAGTCGGTGCCGGACGCGTCCGGCAAAGGCGGCATGTGTAGCGCTGGCCGGTGCCGGGCCGCTCGCATCCGATCTAGTTCCGACATCGCCAGGTGCCGGGCATCGGCCTCGTCCAACTGACGGCAGACCACGTCGACCGGGCCTGGTGTGGTGTGCGCCTGCACGGTGGCCAACCGCAGCCGCCGCTGTAGCGGCCCCTGCCGCAAACGCACCGACTGTACCCGGGCGTGCGGGACGATCGAAGTCCGCCGGTTGAGCAGGAAGCCGCGGGTCACCAATACTCGCTGATCGTAACCCCAGTAGTGGGTCTGCGCATCGAACCAGCGCAGCCAACGAGCCCTTTTCGGGATGGGGTGCATGGCGATGGCAGACAGGTCGAGCGTCGGCCATAGCGCCGCCAGTACCGCGTCCACCTCGCTCTTGGGGCCGACCGGCAGCAGAATATTGGACGGGGCACCCGAGTCGTTGCCGGTCGGCTCGCCCAGGCCCAGCACGTCCAACCGAACGCGGTACCAACCGAACAGCCGCCAGACCAACGGCTGGGTGACATCGACGGCCTGGACGCGGTCGCGCGGCACCGTCTGGCTCAGCAGCGAAGTCAGCCCGGATGCGGTGCGCAGGCCGCCGTCGGCAGTGGTGGTCAGAGTGAAGTTGTACTCGTTTCGGATCCGGCCGAGAAGCATCGATCCGACGGCGATCAACCAGGGCAGGACCAGAACCGTGCTGAACAGCGCGGTCAGGTTGCCGGTCAGCGTGGAGACCGTGACCGCGAGGGTCGTCAGTGCCAGCGCGATGAAGGTGCCGTTGCTGGCAACTATTGACGCAGCCAGTCGGCCGGTCGGGACGGTGACGATGACTCGGTCTACCTGGGAGCGATCGGCCATCAGGTCACCGACCGGGCGCCGCGCAGACTCCGTAACGGTGATGCGGGCACCGTGCGCGCGGCTGATCAGGTAGTCACGCAGCTGGTAAGCGCGGTCACGAGTGACGAATTCGATCGATTTCGCCCCTCCCTGGCTTCCGACATCGATGCGCAGGGCGGCCAGCCCGAACAGTCTGGCGACCAGCGGCTGGACCACGTCCACCGATTGGATCTTGGTGAACGCGATCCGCTCGGAGTGGTGTGAGATGAAGTTGCGTTCGATGCGGACCTGTTCGTCGTCGATCACGAACCTGGTGAAGCGCCAGCTGAAATAGCCCAGTACTAGGGGCACCACGAAGGCCAAGCCCACGATCGCGGCCAGCAACCACCAGATCCGACCGATCGTGTCCAGATCGCGGATCGGGAGTTCCTGCAGACCGAAGAAGAACACGGCAGCGATGGCGATCCAGCCCTTGACGATCGGCGACAGGGGGTGGGGGCGTTCCGAGATCGTGCCTGAGGATGGCGGTTGGGGCCCTGGGCCCGGCTGCCACTGCGCCGTACTCGACGGTCCCTCGGGCGATGGGTAGCGTGGGTGGACGCTCATAGTCCGGCGGCCTGGGTCTCACCGCGTTCGGTCAGTCGGTCACGCAGTTCGGCGGCCGCCCGTGGATCCAAGCCAGGGATGCGGGCGTCCGATTGGGCGGACGCGGTCACCAGCTTGACCGTTGAGACGTTGAACGCCCGTTCCAGCGGCCCCGCGGTGACCTCGACGGCTTGCATGCGTCCGTAAGGGATGACGGTCAACCGGCGACGGATGATGCCTGCTTTGATATAGAGGTCGGTCTCTCGCTCGGCGTAACCCCAGGCTCGGGCGATGGCGCCCTGCCGGATCACCCGCCACACGAGCACCACCAAGAAGCCGCCCAGCACGAGCAGAGCGACATTCCGGTCGACGAAGAAGACGAGCGGCACCACGACCAGCGTCGCGAGGATGCCCCAGCTCAAGGCGGTGCCCAGCCGAAGCAACGGGACGTAACGCGGCGACAACGGCACCCAGTTCTCGGTGGGCGGGGCAAACAGCTCGGAGGCGGTCACTCAGAAGTTGCCTTTGATCCGGTCGGCCAACGAGACGTGGTCGCTGCCGTAGACGGTCACGTCGCCCATCAACAGCAGGCCGGTCAGCGTGAGTCGGGGACGCCCGGGGCGGGCGGGGCTCAACTTCTTCAGCTTGACATCGCTCATGATGTCGCGGGTCTCGTCGACCACCTGAACACCTTCAGGAAGCCAGACCTTCAACTCGCCCATGAAGCAACTGATTTCTAGGGTGACGTCCAACGACTCGAAGGACGCCTCACGCATGTCCAGTTTGACCGTGCCCAGGACCGAAGAGATGGATAACCGCGGCGGCACCACCCAGTGGCCGTCACGCTGCTTGGTGCTCAGCACCGCAATGATGCCGTTGCTGCCGTAGGAGGTGGGTGTCAGACTGCCGCTGGCGCGAAGCTCCATCTCGTCGGCGTGGTGGGCATCTTGGATCACGACCAGGTCGCTGGTGAGGACATTGAGCTCCGGCCGAGTGCGGGCAACCTGCGCGCGCGTCACCCGGTCTTGGCGTTCCGGCTCGGTCAGGCGTCCTTCGGCGTGGCCGCGATTGATGATCTCGATGGCTGCTCGCCGATCGGCGTCGGACGCACTTAAGTAGGCCTGTTCGCTGGGGGGCTGCTGGAAGCCACCGTCGTCGGCATCTGCGGGGTTGTGGCTCATGACACCAGTCTCTCAGACCGCAGAAGCCGGCACGATCAGTGGCATCCCTGAGCCGAAAAGCGCCTCGATATGTCGACACCACCTCGGTTCGTCCAGATCGACCAACCACCGGCTGAGGGAGGGACGCGTTTGCGGGGCTCCGAATGCCCTGAGAGCGGGCGACGGGAATCGAACCCGCGTGTTCAGCTTGGGAAGCTGACGCTCTACCATTGAGCTACGCCCGCGTATCGCCGCAGCAGCGACGCGGTTGAGAGTCTAGCGCATCTGGGCGACGATGCCAGCCGTCAATCATCCCAGTGACGGGTCACTGCGTCGGCCACCTGCTGGAAGGTCCTGGAGTCCACTCGTCCCGCGGCGCGGCGCACCTTGCCGGGGTTGACGCGGACGATCCGATCGGTGCGTACCTCGCTCGGGCGGCCCAGCTCGTCCCATTTGCCGGAACCGATGTCTACCCAGTAGCGTCCAGCCCGGCGCTCTTGTGCGGCGTCCCGGTCGTGGTCCTTGCTGGTCGCGGGTAAGCCGAGCAGCCAGCCTCCGTCGGCACCGACCAGCAGCACCGGCCGATCCTTGCCCTGGTTCGCGTCCTCCTCGAAAGCCACCCAGGTCCAGACCATCTCGCCGCTGTGGTAACCGCCGGGACCACGCCGGGCGTAAACCATCTCGGGGCATCCCTCATAGTCGGAGGAGGTGATGCCGGAGCGTCGGGTACGGAGCGGTCTTGGTTGCCAGGTCAGTCGGGGCAGATTCTGACCGCGCTGCAGACGGTCGGCCAGCCGAGCGAACGGGCTCAGGATCTTGCTCACCATTGAGGTGACCTCTCTCGTCAATGGACCCGGAATCGGGGTGCCGGGCCGTACGCCACCTGCGTGGGCGGCACGATTTCGGGACGTGGCGGATTTGTGAACTGCCGCCACGCCTCGAAATAGGGCCGAGCCGTCGGCAGCCAGAGCAGGCCGGTGCCCACCGCTGCCAGACCGAATGCGAGCCAGGTCCACGGCAGCACGAAGAACGCGAGCAGACCCGTGAGACAGGCGGCGATGCCTGCGGCACGACTCCAGGACGCACCATGCCAAAGGTTGTAGGCGGCGATCCCCGGGCCGGCGGTCATGATTGCGCCGATCACTGCCATCAGGCAGACCAGCACCACTGAGCTACCCGAACCGGGGCGTGGATCGAACAGTTCGATCAACTTTGCGCTGGTGCCGAAATTGTCGATGTTGATCGCGACCCACCAGTACCACCAGTAGGTCGCCATCGCGGCCAGTCCGGCGAGCGTGAACGCAGCCGTGGCGGCGATGATCAGCGGGCTGCGGACAGGCTCACCGGTGCGTGGGCTGATCGGATAGCCACCGATCTCCTCTTCGAGTGGTGGCAGCGTGTGGATCGGCTGCGCGAGTGGGTCGCCGAGGCCCCCGATGGACGCCGGGTCAGACAGCGGCTCGGCAGGCATGACCGACTCGGGAGGACCGGAGGGCGCTTCAGGGGAGCCAGCTGGAGGCGAGTACTCAGAATCAGGGAAGCCGTGCGGCTGGCCCATCCGATACCTCCTGCCTCCTGATCGATGGCTGTCGCAGCCCAGGTTAGCCGCAACCGGGAAGTGGGCACCTGCCGACCACGGGACAGCGGGCGGATGGGCTGGTGAAATCAGCCTCGGTAAGGTTGGGCTATGAATCACACCCCGCGTTGGCCGGTCGTCCTGTTCGACTTCGATGGCACCTTGGCGAACACGATCGACGGGATCGTCGCCAGCTACACCTATGCGTGGGACGCGGTAACTGGGCGCCAAGTCGCCCGTACCGAGATCTTGCCCTGGATCGGGCGGACGCTCACCGACGTCTTCACCGAACAGGCACCCGAGCAGGCAGCCGAACTCGAACGGGTCTACATGGACCACAACTTCGCCAATCTGGAGACCAACGTCACCGGCTACCCGGGCATCCCGGAACTGCTGCAAGACCTGGTGACCGCGGGGGTGGCAACCGCAGTGGTCACCGCGAAGCGTCGGCGGACCGCGATTCCGGCCATGCGCGTCGCCGGCCTGCCGGCACAGACCGTCCTCGCCTGCGCCAAAGAGGACACCGATCGGCACAAGCCCGACCCGGCGCCACTGCTGAGGGGATTGGAAACCCTGGGGGCGCAGGCCGCCAACAGCGTCTACGTCGGAGACGCGGTATACGACCTGCTGGCAGCTCAAGCCGCCGGCATGGACGGAGTCGGTGTTACCTGGGGTGCGGGCGATCCGGACGAACTGCGTGCCCAGCGCAGCGTCGCGGTGGTCGACACAGTGCCCGAGCTCCGGTCGCTGTTGCTGGGCTGAGGTCAGACGCGAAGCGGGGCCCCCGCCGACTCGCGAGGGCCCAGCTTCAGGGTCGGGTTCAGGACTGCTCGGCCTTCTCCGCCGGTTCGGTGGCCGCTACCTCAGCCGCCGCTTCCGGTGGCGCGCTGACCGCGGCTGCCGCCTTGCTAGGTCGCATCGAGCCGCCCTCCAGGAACCGCTGGTGCCAACTCAAGGCCTTGGGCAAGACGTGCGGGGTGTGGATCCCGTTGCTGACCCGAAGGCCTTCGTTGTAGTAGTCCCACAGCGCTTCACGGTAGCTGGGGTGCGCGCAGTGCTCGATGATCAGCTTGACTCGCTTACGGGGCGCGAGACCGCGCAGATCGGCTAGGCCCTGCTCGGTGATGATGACCATTACGTCGTGCTCGGTGTGATCGTGGTGGCTGACCATCGGGACGATCGCCGAGATGTTGCCGCCCTTGGCCACCGACGGACTGACGAAGATCGAGTAGCCCGCGTTACGCGAGAAGTCACCCGAGCCGCCGATGCCATTCATCATCCTGGTACCCATGACGTGGGTCGAGTTGACATTGCCATAAATGTCGGCCTCGATCATGCCGTTGCAGGCGATCACGAACTGACGCCGGATCACTTCGGGATGGTTCGAGACGTCCTGCGGGCGCAGGATGATCTTGCCGTGGTAGTCCTTGGCGTGCTCGTTCATCTTGTGAGCGGCGTCGGGTGACAGCGAGAAGGCGGTGGCCGAGGCGACGTCGATCTTGCCGGCGTCGATCAAGTCGATCATGCCATCCTGGATGACCTCGGTGTAGCTGGTCAGGTGCTCGTAGTGCGAGTCCAGGAGCCCGGCCAGTACCGCGTTGGCGATGTTGCCGACCCCCGACTGCAGAGGCCACAGGCCTGCCGGCATGCGGCCGGCCTTGACCTCAAGATCGAAGAAGTCGAGCAGATGCGCGGCGATGGCGCGGGAATCCCCGTCCAACGGCTTGAACGGAGTGTTGCGGTCGGCGGCGTTGGTTTCGATGACCGCCACCACCTTCTCGGGGTCGACGCGCAGGGTCTTTTGGCCGACGATGTCACCGGGATGGTTGATCGGGATCGCGCCTCGGCGGGGGATGATCTGCATGCCGTAGTAGATGTCGTGCATGCCGTAGAGGTCTTCGGTCTGCCAGGAGTTGACCTCGACGATGATCTTCTCGGCGTTGTCGAGGTACGTGCGGTTGGCGCCCACCGACGAGCTCGGCACCAGTTCACCGTCGGAGGTGACGGAGGTGGCCTCGACCACGGCGAAGTCGAGCTTGCCGAAGAAGCCCATGTTCATCAGCTTCGCCGAGTGCGACAGGTGCACGTCGGCGTACTCTGTCACACCCTTGTTGATCATAGCCCGCATGATCGGGTCGGACTGGTACGGGGCACGGAAGCTCACGCCGCCCGTTTCGGCTAGGGCGCCGTCGAGTTCGGGGGCGGTGGAGGCGCCGGTGAACATCCGGATAGCGAAGTCCTCGCCGCGTCCGCGTGCCTCAGTGATCCGCTGGGCCAAGGCCACCGGGAACTCCTTCGGATACCCGGCGCCGGTGAATCCGGAGAAGCCGATCGAGGCTCCGGGATGTACGAGCGCGGCAGCTTCAGCAGCGCTCATGACCTTGTTCACGAATGACTGGTGCGCGATGCGGCCTGCCATTTTTCCTCCTCTTTCGTCGTGGTGACGTTGGTTGATGACCGCCGCCGGTGGCCCCGGCGCCGGGGTGTATACGGGTCAGCGGGGCAACTTCGCGGTGGGACGGATGGCCAGTCCGGTGCGAAGCTTCGGGGTGAAGAAGGTCGACTTGGGTGGCATCAGCAAGCCTTCGCGGGCGGTGCGTTTGATCTCTGCCAGCGTTGTCGGGCGGATCAGGATCGCCGCCGTGGGCTTGCCGAACGGCCTGCCCCCACGAAGCTGTTTCAGCACCTCGTCCAGGCCGTGCTGGTAACGCACCATGGCCCGGCTGCCAGCCAGCGCGTGCTCCAGCCAGGCGCCGTCCAGAGCACGGACGCCGTCGAACGCGCCCGGCCGGGGGACCAGCCATTCCCCGTTGCCGTCGCGAGATACCAGAACCAAACGCCGGTCAGTCACCATCTGGGCCAGGGTCTGCGGGCCGGGCTGCCCGGCCATCGGCTCGAAGGTGAAACTGCCCGACAGATCGTCCTTCAACTCGTCCAACGGGACGCCTTCGTAGATGCGATGGATCGCCTCGATCGACAACTGGTCGTCCACCAGTTCGTTGATGAAGGTGAGCGTCAACTCGGCCGCGGTGTCGGTACGTTTGGTGGCTTTGCGAACCATGTCGCGGTAGGTGCGTGAGACCGAGTAGCGATGGTGGCCGTCGGCGATCAGCACGTCGTCGCGGCCGATGATCCGTTTGATCTTCGCGATGCGTTGCGGGTCGGTCACCCGCTCGGCGCGGTGGGTGACCCCCTCCACGACCATTTCCCCTAGCGGCTGCCCGGGCTCGGCGAGCGCGGCGGTGAGCCCGGACGCCAGCGACAGTCCCCAGACCGGCGACAGGTTCGCGGCAGTCGCCACCGTCAGGTCGAGCCGATCGGTGCTTGCCTTCTTGGTGGTGCGCTCGTGGGGCAGGACGCCTCCGGCGCCGTCGTCTACCACCTCGAGACCGCCGAGGACGCCTGAGATTGTCCGCGCCCTCCCGGCTGCGTCGACGTGGTCCATGCGATAGATGGTGAAGCTGGGCTCCGGTTCGCGCACCAGGACGCCCTTGGCGAGCCACTCCTGAAGCAGGTAGGCGGCGACCTTGTAGCGGTCGTCGTCGCCGCGGGGCACATCGATCCAGGTGATGTTGTACTTGCTGGCCTGCCCGAGTGCGCGGATCTCGTCCTCGGCGAGCACATCGTAAGGCGGGGCGATGACCTCGTCCCAGTTCATCCCGGAGGCGTAGCGGATCGCGTTGAACGGCTCGAAGCGTGGCACGAAACCTACGCTACCGGCCCCGACGTCGGCAGGAGGGCCGTGCGGCGGTTGGCTTGCTAGAACAGGCCGATCAGGAACGCGCAGACACTGAGCATGATCTCGAGCACACCGATCTGCAGCGGTTTGAGGCGACCAACCAGGTCCGGACGCGACATGTACCAGGTGCGGGCCGTCGTCCCCGCGAAGAAGACGATCCACATCGCAGCGGCCCAACCGGCGGCCACTGCGCCCACCGCCAGCACCGTGGCCGCGGCATGCCAACTCACCGCACGCAATCTGGCCGGACGCTGGCCTCGCTCGCGGATCAATGCCTTGACATGCAGCACGGTGCCAAAGAAGTAGATGAAGAGCGCGACCATGATCACCGCGTCCCGATAGGCCGTCGGCCATTCGGCAACCATCGCTGCCGGGGTGATGAACCTCACCACAAGGCCCATGCCCACCGCCAGCACCTGAGTGGCGAACCCGCTCAAGATGGCGCGATCATGGCGGTTGGACGCCAGCCAGACCGCAGCCACAGCGAACGGCAACCCGATGGGCAGCCAGGCGACGATCGGCCAGCCGCCCATCAACATCGTCAGCATGCCGAACCCCAATGCGACCGCCCCGTAGACCAGCACCGGCCGTGTGTAGGACGAACGCCGGGCGGGCGCGGCGCGTAACCAGAACGTGAGAGCGTTGAAGCAGAAATAGGCGGCCAGGACGGTGACTGCCAGCGGCACCAGCCAGGCGTCCAGGTTGGCGACCCGCGAACGCAGCACCACGCCGAGCGCGAACGGCACGATGAGCATCGCCCAGGCGCCGTGTTGCCGAGGAACCCAACTCTGACCAGCGTTCTTGCCGCGCCTCATCCTGGTCGGAGTGGTCTGGGCCGTCATGGGATCCGATCCTAGTAAGTCCGGTGATGGCCGATGAAATTGGGGTTGCGGCGACAGAACACCGGTTAAGCCACGTGCAGTCGCGCTCGTTCGGTCGCGATGACCAACTCGGCCACGGCCGGGCGGCCCGGATCGATAGCCTCGGTGGACGCTTCGGCCACGGTGCTGTGGGCCGCGAACTCCTCGAAGAGATGTTGCTTGTCGGCCAGCAATTCGAGGATCCGCTCGTCCACACTGTCTTCGGCGCAGAGCCGGTGCACGTCCACGGTTCGCACCTGGCCCATCCGGTGGACGCGGGCGATCGCCTGCTGCTCGGTGCTCGGTTTGAGCTGCGGTTCGCATAAGATCACCACCGATGCGGCCTGTATGTTCAGGCCGACACCGCCAGCCAGCACCTGGGCGAGCAGCACCCGGTCGTCGGCCGCCGAACTGAACTCGTCGATCAATCGCTGTCGCCGGTTGGGTGGTAGCGCCCCGGTTAGCGGGCCCAGACCCCGCTCCCCAAGGACGCGCCGAACCTGATCCAGTACGTCGAGGAAGTAGGAGAAGACCACCACCTTGCGCTGATTCTCGGCGGCCTCCTCGCACAACTCGACCAGGCGTACCAGCTTCTCGGACGCGTCGCCGGCGAACCCCGCCTGCCGCATCGCCATCCAGTTGCCGGCCACCACCGCTCGGCGGTAGGCGAATCGCTCGGCCGGCCCGAACGCCACCCACTCGTCGGTTTCGATTCTCTCGGGCAGTTCCATCAGCACATCTGCCCGGTTGCGCCGCAGGTAGACCGGGGCCGCGGTATGTCGGAACGCGTCCGGGCCGAGGCGCAGGCTGGCCGCATCCAACTGGGCAACTAACTCAGGCTGCACCAAACGGACCAGGTTGGTGAACTCCTCGAGGCGGTTCTCCAGCGGAGTGCCGGTGAGCAGCGCGGCTCGGGGACTGGCCCGCAGAAGCTGCGCGCAGGCCTGGGTGCGGCGGGTCTGCGGGTTCTTCAGATAGTGCGCCTCGTCCACGACCACCATCGCGGCTGGCTGTGTCGGCCAGTCGAGCACCTGCATGGTCTCGAAGGTAGTAACTGCGACCCCACCGGTGCGCTGCCAGCGTCTCATGGCGTCGTCCCGGCCGTCGCCGTGCAGGCGGTGGGCGACCAGTCGTGACCGGGCAGCGACTTCTCGTCCCCAGTTGACCAGAACGGATGCGGGGCAGATCACCACGAAATGCGTCTGCCCGTGGGCGGCCAGGTGCGTCATCGCGGCGATCGCCTGGAAGGTCTTGCCCAGCCCCATCTCGTCGCCGACGATGACGCGCTGCTGGGCGAGGATGAACCGGGCCCCAAAATGCTGGTAGTTGCGTAGCGAACCTACCAGCAGCGACTCGTCCAACTGCTGGCGTTCGACCCGGTCGACCACCTCGGACGCCAGTCCGCCCAGCTGGCGCGACCGCGGCACTGCGGCGCCGGTGAGACGCTCCAACTCGGCATAGTATTCGGCTCCTGACTGGGTGAACTGCTGCCAAGCCTGCCGCGGGGTCGGCGCCGCCCCACGGGCCAGCACGCGGTCGGCAGCCTGCGCGGCCTGCGGGGAGGCATCGACCAGATCGAGCACCTGTGCGGCGGCCGCGCCGGCGACCTCGCGTCCACCCCGGCTAGTGAACGCCCAGCGCAACCGGTTGGCTGCGGGCAATGCGCCCTCGAGCGCGGCCGCCAGCCGCACCCCGATGCTGGCCTCCCACTGGGTGAGGTCGCGGCCGGGTTCACGCAGCGGCAATGCCTGGGTTAGCGCGGTGACCAGCTGGTCGGTGGTTCGGGTCGGGTGTGTCGGGTCGAGCCGGGGATGCTGGGCGGCGGTGGCGGCCGCGGCCAGGGACTCCGCGGCCGTCTTGACCGCCCGCACCCGCGCCGGTCCCATGCCGGGCAGCCGATCCAGTTGGGACGCTGGAGTCCGCAGTACGTCCCCGACGGTTTGCAGGCCGGCTGCTCGCAGTGGCGCCAGGTGCAGATTGGTGGCTGAGGTGACCTCACGCAGGGTCTCCAAACCAAGATCGTCGAGGCTTCTTTGCGCGGCATCCGCGACCAGTTCCGCGTGCAGCCCACGGACTCGGTCGTGCAATTTCCGTAACTGGTCGAGCGCGGCCCGGGCGTCGGCCAACAATCGCCTGCCCCGGCGGACCGCGTCGTGGCTGGTTGTGTAGTCGAGCATCATGAAACGGCCTTGTCTACGCGGTCAGGCCGGTCGGGGACGCCGCACCCGCCGGCTGCGAGTGAGAGTGTAGCGGCGGTTCTGGGCGATCTGACTGGTGGGGCCGATCAGCCGAGAGAGCCGCTCCCGCCAAGGCAGGTGCGAGTTGAACACGCACCAGAACTCGCCACCGTCACCCAGCACCCGAGCGGCTTCGGCGAACATCTGCGATGCCGGTCCGGAATCCTTAGCGGTGCCGCGGTGGAAGGGCGGATTGCAGACGATCACGTCCACGCTGTCATCGGTGAAGTCGGCCAGATCGGACGCCCAACGGGTCACCACCGCGGTGCCGGCGGCCGTGCGCCGGGTGGCGTCCACCGCCGCCCAAGACGCGTCCACCGCGAAGACTCCGGAGTCTGGGTGCTCGCGGGCTAGCAGGGTGGCCAGCACCCCCGAACCGCAGCCCAGATCAAGGTAACGATCGGCATCCGCGATCGAGCCGAGGTGGTTGACCAACAGCAGCGTCCCGGCGTCGACGCGGCCAGCAGCGAAAGTCGCGCCGTGCCAGTGCAGGTCGATCAGATGGCCGGCGATGGTGGTCTGCCGGTGGCGGGGCCAGCTGAGCGGTCCGGGGATCGACCCAGTCGCCACGAGCGCGCGCGACTTCTGCCGGCCCAACGAGGCGGAGACTTCGCGGAAATGCCGGGCCAGCACGTCATTCATCGTCCGGTTGAGGTGCTTCTCCCGGGCGGCCGCCACGAGTCGCACCTGCGGTTCGGCATGGGCGGCAACCAGTTCGGCGTACTCCTGCAGCGCGCCCAACGCCTTGGGTAGCCGCAGCCAGACCAGATCGACCCCGGCCAGGCTCTTCGCGTCCAGCCGATCGATCAACAACTCGCCGGGCGCAGCGGCGGCATCGCGGATGTCGTCGCACCACACACTCACCCTGGTCCGGTACGTGCGCGCCAACTCGACCAGCGCCGGTGCGTCCAGGACGAGCAGATGCGACGCATGCTCCGGGCTTGTAGCGGTAATGATGGCGTCGACGGGATCCATGG
>JAAYVP010000006.1 GCA_012517115.1 Brooklawnia sp.
CAGCAACCTGGCGGCACGAGCGCGGGCATATCGGCATTCCGGTTGTCTCGCCTACTGGAGGCATCAAACCCCGCTACCGTTGGAGCGTGACTGAACTAGCACCCAATGCCTCTGCATCTGCACCGGACCGATTCGCCGAGTTCAAGTTCGGGCGCATCCCCATCGGCAAGGTCTCCCCCGTGATCGAGCACGGCGCGTATCCCGCCAAAGCGGTCGAAGGTGAGGCCCTTCCCATCTCGGCCCGGATCTATCGCGAAGGCCACGATGCCGTCGGCGCCACTGTGGTGCTGACCAGCCCATCGGGCGAGCAGACTCGGATCGACATGAAACAAATCTGGCCACAAGGATTGGACATCTGGCAGGTCTGGGTACGCCTTGACCAGATCGGCGATTGGACTTTCCGCGTTGAGGCGTGGGGGGACGATTGGCGCACTTGGCACCACAACGCTGACATCAAGCTTCGCGCTGGCATGGACGTCGAATTGGTCTGCCTGGAGGGCGATGACTTGTTCAAAGCCGCGGCGCAGGCGGCTGCGGACGCAGGCGACCTCGCTGCTGCGGCGGTAATCAACCGGGCGAACGACGCCTTCGACGCATCCGCCGACCCGGGGCAGCTCCATGAAGTGGCGATGGCTGACGCCCTCGACGAGGCGATGACTAAGTACGGCCGCCGTCGGCTGGTCACCCCGACCGTTGACTATCCCATTCAGGTCGACCGCAAGCGAGCACTGTATGGCAGCTGGTACGAGTTCTTCCCCCGATCTCAGGGGGCCTATATCGATGCTGAGACCGGCAAGTGGGTCTCCGGTACCTTCACCAGCAGCTACCCCATGCTGGAGCACATAGCAGCACTCGGCTTCGATGTCGCCTACGTCCCGCCCATCCATCCCATCGGCTTCCAGTTCCGCAAGGGACCTAACAACACGCTGACTGCCGGTCCGGACGACCCCGGCTCGCCGTGGGCGATCGGTAGTCACGAGGGCGGCCATGATGCCGTGCACCCGAAGCTGGGCACCATCGAGGAGTTCGACGCCTTCGTCGCCAAGGCGAACTCGCTCGGCCTTGAGGTGGCACTCGATTTCGCGTTGCAGGCTGCGCCCGACCACCCATGGGTACGCGACCACCCCGAGTGGTTCACCACCAGGCTCGATGGCACTATCGCCTATGCGGAGAACCCACCGAAGAAGTACCAGGACATCTACCCGATCAACTTCGACAACGACCGAGATGGCATTTACCAGGAGGTCTTGCGGCTGATCAAGTTCTGGGTTTCGCACGGGGTGAAGATCTTCCGCGTCGACAACCCGCACACCAAGCCCCTCAACTTCTGGGACTGGCTGATGACCGAGGTCCGCAAGGACCATCCAGAGGTGCTCTTCTTCGCTGAGGCGTTCAGCCGCCCTGAGGTAATGCAGACCCTGGGCAAGGTCGGCTTCCACATGAGCTACACCTACTTCACCTGGCGCAACACCAAGGCTGAGTTGACCAGCTACCTGTCGGAGTTGTCGACGGAGACGGCCGACTTCATGCGTCCCAACTTCTTCGTGAACACCCCCGACATCAATCCACTGTCGGTTCGTTCTGGTGCGCCGGCGGCGTTCGCCATCCGGATCATCCTTGCCGCCACGATGTCGCCCAACTGGGGCATCTATCAAGGCTTCGAGCAGTTCGAGTTCGCACCGTTGAAGCCCAGCGGCGAGGAGTACCTCAACTCTGAGAAGTACGAGTATCGGCCACGCGACTTCAACGCCCAACCCAACCTGAACGATCTGATCGCACGGCTGAATCGGATCCGAAAGGGACACCCGGCGCTGCAGCAGTTGCGACGCAGTCTGATACTCGAAACCACCAGCGACGCGATAGTGGCTTTCGCCAAGAACGATGGCAAAGACACCGTTATCGTGGTGTGTAGCCTGAATCCGCACGAGCCAGTCTCCGGTGAGGTCGTTGTCGACCTCACGCCCTTGGGGGTACAGGCCGAGATGTTCGGCGTGCATGACGAATTGACCGGTGGCAACTATGTTTGGGGCCCCCGTAACTTCGTCGGGCTTGATCCAGCAAATCCGGCGCACATCTTCACCGTTCACGCGCACTAGGAATCGAGAGGCAACGATGCACGACAAGTTTGGCAATCTCGCAGGCTGGGACCTGGAGGGTTTTCACACCGGCGGCGACACGGAGGCTTGGCGCAGGCTCGGCAGCCACGTCGTGACCGTACATGACTCAGAACGCGGCGACCTGCGCGGCACCAGATTCGCGGTCTGGGCGCCGAACGCCCAGCGCGTCCAGGTGATGGGTGACTTCAACTGGTGGCAGGGCGACGACATGGAGCTCGTCCCCGGCACCGGCGTGTGGGCCCTGTGGAAGGAGGACGTGCTCGAGGGCACCCAGTACAAGTACAAGATTCAGCACCAGGACGGCAGTTGGCAGGAGAAGGTCGACCCCTACGCCCGGTTCGCCGATGTCCCGCCCGGCAACGCCTCGATCGTCTGGGAGTCCAAGTACGAGTGGGGTGAGAGCGAGCAAGAGTGGCTCGACCGGCGCGCACAGACCAACGTCTACGAATCGCAGATGAGCATCTACGAGATGCATCTGGGCAGCTGGCGCAAGGGGCTGACCTACCTGGAACTCGCCGAGCAGCTTCCGGAGTACCTGAAGTGGCAGGGCTACACCCACGTGGAGTTCATGCCGGTGATGTCGCATCCGTTCGAAGGCAGCTGGGGCTATCAGGTGACCGGCTATTTCGCACCCGATGCCCGACTCGGCACCCCGGATGATTTCCGGCACCTGGTGGAGGCCCTGCACGCTGAGGGAATCGGCGTCATCCTCGACTGGGTACCCGGGCACTTCCCCAAGGACGACTGGGCGCTGGGTAGGTTCGACGGCACCGCACTCTACGAGCACGCCGATCCCCGGCAAGGTGAGCAGCAGGATTGGGGCACTTACGTCTTCAACTTCGGTCGCAACGAGGTCAAGAGCTTCCTGGTCTCAAACGCCTTGTACTGGGTGCACCAGTTCCATGCCGATGCGCTGCGGGTGGACGCTGTGGCGTCCATGCTCTACCTCGACTACTCCCGCGAGGAGGGTCAGTGGGTTCCCAACCAGTACGGCGGACGCGAGAACCTCGAAGCGATCGACCTGCTGCGCTACGTCAACAAGCACCTGTATGAGCGGGTCCCCGGCGTCATCATCATCGCTGAGGAATCGACCAGCTTCGGTGGTATCACCAAGCCGGTGCACTGGGGCGGCTTGGGCTTCGGTTTCAAGTGGAACATGGGCTGGATGAACGACTCCCTGCGCTACTTGAACCTCGATCCGATCTACCGGCAGTACCACCACAACGACATGACGTTCGCCATGGTCTATGCGTACTCGGAGAACTTCATCCTGCCGATCAGCCACGACGAGGTCGTGCATGGCAAGGGATCAATGCTGAACAAGATCCCGCAGGACGACTACCGGAAGTTCTCCACGCTGCGGGCCTTCTACGCCTTCATGTGGAGCTTCCCCGGCAAGCAGTTGCTGTTCATGGGTCAGGAGTTCGCGCAGCGGGCGGAATGGAACGAGGACCAGAGCCTGGAGTGGTGGGTCGACTCGCTGTGGGGCCACGACGGCGTGCGGCAACTGGTGCGGCGCCTGAACGCATTGCAGGCCGAACACCCGGCGCTGTTCCAGTTGGACTGCTCCCCTGAGGGCTTCCGTTGGATGAACGCCGATGATGCCGGTCACAACACGTACAGCTTCGTGCGGGCCGACCGCGACGGCCAACTCATCGCCTGCATCACGAACTTCTCCCCCGACCCCTACCCGCATTACCCCATCAACGTCCCCA
>JAAYVP010000092.1 GCA_012517115.1 Brooklawnia sp.
ATCGAGCCAGACCAGCACGTTGCCGATCACCGGTTCACACCACCCGTCCGGGCAGATCAAGTCGGTGAAGTCGAGGATGGTGTAGCCGTCCCGGTCCTGCCATTGCTCGGCCGGGTTCGTCTCGGCCAGCAGGTCGTCCACCGATGGCGTGCAGGCGTCCACGTCCCAATCCGTGCTCTCCAGACAAGCCACCGGGTCATGGATCCATCTCGGGTTATCGCGAACTCCGACCACGCTGATCCCCGCCGACACCAGTCGGTCGATGGCCTCTGAGTGCCCGCGGACGACCCGCTCCGGCTGATCATCCACCGGCGCCCCCCAAGTGGAGATCGTGATCACCACGTCAGGTTGCAGCTGTTCGAGGTACTCAACGAACGCCTCATTGATCGCGAAGCACTCATCAGGCTGCCCGGTGAGGCCGAAACTGCAGCCGGATTGGATCAGGGATACCAGCTGCCAGCCCTGCTCCGCTGCCACAGGGACGATCGCGCCCACCAGCTGCTCGGCATGTGAGTTGCCGACCACGACCACCGTCTTGACTGGGTTGCGGACCCTGTCGGCCTGCCTGCAGAGGTCGGCGAGACGTTTGTCGGTGGGGGTTAACCGGCCGGAACAACGCCGGCGCAGCTGAACCCACTGGTTGTCGAGGGTTTCGATCAGCGGCAGCACCTGCGCGTCCGGATCGCCCGCATACTCGAAACCCGGCAGCAGCGCCAGCGCCCCCGGATTGTTGCGGTGGGCTTCGGCCTTGGCCTGCGCTTCCAGCTGATCGACCCGCTGCTGATCGAATCGCTGCCACGACCCGATCGGCAGCGCGACGACCAGCAGACACGTCGCGACCACCGCGCCCATCCGGGTCTTGCTGACCTCTGGCCAGGCCCAGCGCCTGAGCGGCTCGTCGATCAGACGGTTCAAGACAACAGCTAATACCACCGAAGCCACTATCAGCGCGGCACCCGCCCACGGCTCCGCCACCTGCCGGTCGCTGACAACCAAGTAGGTGATCAACAGGGGCCAGTGCACGAGGTAGAGCGAGTACGCAGCGTCGCCGAGCTTCACGATGGGACGCCAGGCTAGGAAGCGATCCACCCCGAGTGGCGATCCGGACTGGCCGGCAACCATGATCGCGGCCGCCGAGGCCAGCGGCCACAACGCGATCCAGCCGGGGAAGGCCGTCGCAACGTCAATGACGATGCCGCACGAGATCATGCCCACCAAACCAGTCCACCCCAGCAGGACACGACCCGCCCTGGCCGGGCGGAGGTACGGGATCGCGAGAGCCACCAAGGAGCCGAGCGCGAACTCCCACAACCGCGCGCCAGTGTCGAAGTAGGCGAACTGCTGTCGGGTCGCCGTTGAGACGATCGAATACGTCAGGGACGCAGCGAAGATCGCGCCGAAGCCGACCGCCAGCACCGGGACGCAACTCACGCGGTAGCGGCGGCTTAGCCACCAGGCCAGTGCGAAGACCATCGGCCAGATCAGGAAGACCTGACCTTGGATGGACAGCGACCAGAAGTGCTGGAAAGGGGACGCCAACTCGTTCTGGTATGCGTAATAGTCGACGTTCGTCGTAGCCAGGTACCAGTTCTGCAGGTAGAAGGCGGACCAGAGCGCCTGCGGCCGGAAGTCCCACAGCGCTCGCCGAGGGTAGCAGCACCAGAGCAAGGCAGCAGTGGCAAGGATCGTCAAGACCGCCATTGGCAGCAGGCGTTTGAACGTGTGCAGCCAGTATCGTCCGATCGCGATCGGACGCTCGTCTGCGATCTTGCGGACGAACGACAACGTCATGAAGAAGGCCGAGATGAACAAGAAGATGTCGACACCACCGGATACCCGTCCGACGAAGACGTGGTAGACCACCACCATCGTCACGGCGACCGCGCGCAGACCTTGTACCTCAGGCCGGAAACCCGAGTACCGGGAGACCAGGTCAGGCTGCGATGGCATTCAAGGGATACTACTGGGCACTTCGGTGAGCTGTGTCGCGGCCTGGCTGGCGACCTGTTCGAAGAGAATCCTGAAGGCCAATACTCGGCTGCCCTAGAGCAGCGGGTCGAGCCGCTCGATCGCCCGCCGCACCCCGGCCACGAACCCGCCGCTGTCTTGTGCGGCGGCGATCCCGACTGCCATGGCGGTCAACGGACCGCCCGGCCGCGAAGGGCCATGTGCCACTCGACCGACCAGATCAAGCACGTCGGGGGTTACCTCCGCCACTTGGCTTCGGTCGACGCCCAGCGCGGCACAGACCTGGTCCAGCCACTCGTTCATCTCGGCCATCTTTTGCTGTTCATCCATCGGATCCTCCACTATTGGACCAATTTTCAATATGGCACACTGGACGGAACTCGTCGGCAAGGAGGCGGAAAGTGACAGCGGACCCAGTCTCCGCGGCGCCGCAGGCTCAGCCAATCACCGAGGGCCCGCTGGTAGACCGTTACGGAAGAGTCGCTCGCGACCTGCGTGTCTCGCTGACCGACCGGTGCAACCTGCGGTGCACGTACTGCATGCCCGACGACCCGGACGCGTGGCTGCCCGACGAGACGCTGTTGACCGACGAGGAACTCGCCCGGCTGATCGCGATCTCGATCACCCATCTCGGCATCACCAACGTGCGTTTCACCGGCGGCGAACCACTGCTGCGGCGCAGCCTTGAGCAGTTGATCGGCGCCACTGCCCAGTTGCGGACACAGACCGGTGAGACCCCCGGCATCTCGATGACCACCAATGCACTGGGTCTAGCGCACCGCGCTCAGAAACTCGCGGATGCTGGCCTGCAGCGCATCAACGTCTCGCTCGACACCATGAACCCCGACCACTTTGAGCAGATCACCAAACGACGCCGGCTGCCTGCTGTGATCGCTGGGCTGGCGGCGGCGAAAGCTGCCGGTCTCACACCGGTTAAGGTGAACGCGGTGCCGCAGACGGCTCATTTCGTCACCGACGCCCCCGAACTACTGCGGTTTTGCCTGTCGAACGGTTACCGGCTGCGTTTCATCGAGCACATGCCGTTGGGCGGCTCAGTTTCCTGGGAGCGCAACGCCATCGTGACCCGCAAGCAGTTGTTGGAAGCCATGACCAGCGCCGGGGCTCGGTTGTCGGCACCTGAGGACGCCCGCGGGGCGTCCCCGGCCGAGCTGTGGCAGGTCGAATGGGACGGGCTGCACGGTGACGTCGGCATCATCGCCTCGGTGACGGCGCCGTTCTGTGCGGCCTGCGATCGCACCCGGCTGACATCCGACGGGCAGATCCGGACCTGCCTTTTCGACCAGGTCGAGACCGACCTACGGACCCCGCTGCGCGCCGGCGCAAGCGATGAGGAACTTGCGGAGTTGTGGAAGCGGGCCACGTGGCGCAAACCACGTGCCCATGGCATTGATCACGAAGGCTTCGCGCGTCCATCCCGACCGATGTCCGCCATCGGCGGCTGACCCGAGAGGATCACCTTGACCATCAACAACACCACTACTTGCCGCGTGCGCCTCTTTGCCGGGGCGGCAGAGGCCGCAGGCGCCGAC
>JAAYVP010000093.1 GCA_012517115.1 Brooklawnia sp.
CATCGTGTAACCCGAGCCCGGCCGCCATGGCTCGGTCTGACCGGTAAGACGCGCCTCCACCGTGATGTTCTCGACACTGGCACGAATCGTGTACTCGTGAAGATCGCCGCTGAAGACGTTCTGCCCGATCCGCACATCGCACCCCTGCGTCGATGCCGAGAACTCCGACGCCTCGAACGGCACGTTGAGGTTGAAGGTGCGCCCGTCGGGCAGGTCGAGATCGATCTGGATCCTGGGTTCCAGCCCGGTGTCGGGTGCGGTCACGTCCTTGGTGTGGAAGATGACCACGAGCTTGGCGCCGTTGTCGAGGTGAGCGTCGAAGTACCACCACTCATACTGTCCGTGCTGTGCCGGATCGGTGCGCAGCCCGTCCTCCCACTGCTCGATGTGCGTGGTGAGGCCCCAGCGCTCCAAATCCTCCGGGCGGGTAGCCATCCGTGCGTGATCTGCCATCTTTATTCTCCTTCATTCAGTTGGTTCGCAAGATCGGTTCCGTGGGCTTGTCGACTTGAGGCAGCCAGTCCTCCGAAAAGTGCGATCGCGCTCTGGTCGAAGCGACGGGCTGCTGCCGCTGCGCCCACCTCGTCGGCATTCTGGCTTCGAGCGAGACTGACCAGCCCCAGCCCGACCAGCGCCGCCACTACCCCCTCGGCCAGATCTCGGGGGCACCCTTCGGCAACGAGCATCGCGGCCGGCGCGGCCAGCAGCGCGTCTACCTCGTCGTGGAGATCAGGGTCGTGCAGCGCCTCCACTAACAACGTGAAGATCGCGACGAACTCTGCCCGACGCTGCAAGCCAACCGCTCTCCAACGCGCCACTAGCGCGTCAACCGCGGCTGACTGGTCAGCCCGGAAACCCAGCGTGCCAGCCAACTCGCTGCCAATCACCTGGGCTGCGTGCGTCAGCGTCGCCTTGCGCAGGTCGCTGATCCCGGGAAAGTGGTAGGTCACTGAGGCCAGAGACACCCCGGCCTCAGCGGCAGTGGAGCGATGAGTGAGCGAGCCGGCCCCACCATGAGCAACGACTTGGATCGCCGCGTGTAGGATCGCGCGCCGACGCTGCTGGCCACGCACGTTGCCCAGCATCGCCCCATCCTGATCTTTTCGGTACATATGTACCGATAGTAGCGGCGCACCACAATGGGTGCAAAAAGTAGTCGTCTGCCACTTTTTGTGCACCCATTCCTGCCGTCGACCTGAGTCGTCGCCGAGCTGACTGTTGCCGTCCAGGGCCACAACCTTTGCCTGAACGCAGGGGTCTTGCATATCGTTCAGAACAAAGCCAAGATCACCCCCGACCTTGACTAGGAGGTGGACAAGATGCCGCCGGGCTGGGGCGCCGTGCTCGCCAACAGGCCAGCCAACCTGTGGACGCGCTATCTCCTGGCGGATACCAAGTCAGCTGCGACCGGTGGCGCCGGGAGGCAATATCTGTACGGGGTGCAGGGCCTACGGACTGTCGCCGCATTCCTGGTCGCGGTCTATCACATCTGGTTCCACCGGGTCTCCGGCGGCGTCGACATCTTCTTCGTGGTGGCCGGATTCTTCGCGACAGGCTCAGTCCTGCGGATCATGGGCAGACCTGGCTGGCGGACGCGGCTGGCCGACCTCGGGCAGTACTGGTTGAGAACCCTACGCAGGGTCGTCCCCTCCGCCGTCGTCGTGATCGCGGGCACGGTGGTGGCTTCAGTGGTCTTCCTACCGCGCTCGCAATGGTTGTCGGCGGGCCAACATGGACTAGCCAGCCTCACCATGCGCGAGAACTGGCACCTCATCGAGGTCGGCAGCGACTATCTGCAGCAGGGGGTAGCGGTATCGCCGTTCCAGCAGTTCTGGGCACTGTCGATCCAGGTGCAGTTGTATGCCATCTTCCCAGTGATCTTGGCTGCTGGCGTTGCGCTCGCCGAGGCCGTCAAACTCAGACCACGGCCCGTCCTTGCCGTCATTCTGACAGGCACTTTTGCCGCCTCCTTGGCGTTTTCGGTCTGGCTCACTCAGACCGATCAGCCGGTCGCCTACTTCCATCTGGGCACCCGGATCTGGGAGTTCGCTGCGGGCGCGCTGCTGGCGCTGGCGGCGTCCCGACTGGTCGCTCCCCCAGGCGTCCTCAAGATGGCCGGTTGGACCGGTTTGCTCACCATCGTGGGGTTCGCTGCCGTGTTGGACCCATCGCGGCTGCTGCCCGGAGCGCTGTCATTGGTACCTGTGGTGGCCGGAGCCGCGATCATCGCGGCTGCACGCGCGAGGGCTGAGCCCGGGTTGTTGAGGTCTAGGTTTGCGTTGTGGTTTGCCGACTCTTCGTTCGCTTTCTACCTGTGGCACTGGCCGGTGCTGGTCTTGTACCGGTGGCGGTTCTCCGAAAGCGTCTCGTTCACCGGCGGACTGGCCATCTTGTTGGTGTCAGCGGGTTTGGCGGTGGCCACCACCAAACTGGTGGAGCAACTGATTCGGCAGTCGCCGCTGCTGAAGAGGTCCGCCGTCGCCACCATCGTCGCGTCCGCGCTGATGGTGGGTGCGTGCGGCGGGATCTTGCATGGCTGGCTGGCCGAGGAGCGCAAGTCGGCGCAGACCGCGTGGCGGACAGTGGAGATGGTGCAAGCTGGCCATTCGGTGCCCGACGGCGAACTCGCACCCGCACCGCATGTGGCGACTGCCGATCATTCCTCCCCGTACCTGCTCAACTGCAACATGGGCGCGACGGAGGATGGCCTCAAGTCATGCACGTGGGGCGACAAGACCAGCGAGATCACGGTGGCTGTAGTCGGTGCCTCACATGACGCGCAGTGGATTGAGTCAATCTCGAATCTGGGTGAGCTGAGTGGATTCCGGGTTATCTCGATGACGAAGAACGCGTGCCCGTTCGGCGATGTCGCGGCGGCGGGCTTCGACGCCGACCCCAGCTGCCTCGACTGGAACTACGCAGTGCTCCAGAGACTGTTGGACGAGCCCCCGAGCCTGGTCTTCACCATGGCCACCATGACAACCACCTCGGGGGACGAGGAGTCCGCCTGGAAACTGCCCTACCTGGAGCGGCTGTCCGAGGCTGCCATCAAGGTGCTGGGGGTCCGCGACAACCCGCGCTTCGAGAACCGGGTACCCGATTGCGTCGAGGCCAAGGGGCTGGACGCCTGCGGCAAGCCCACTTCTGAGGCTCTGCCGCCCCCCGAGACACTCCAGGTGCCGCAGCTGCCGCACTTCACGTTCTTGGATATCACCTCTGAGTACTGTCCGGACGACCACTGCCCTGCGGCCCAGGACGGGCTGCTCATCTATCGCGATAACGACCATCTGACGACCACCTGGACGCTGCTGCGGGGCGGCACCATACATAACGCCATCCGTGACCTGCTCGGCCTAGACGCCGACCCGGAGTCGGTCGCGTAAGGGCCACCGCGGCAACTGTGGGTGTGACATGGCAGGCGGGATCCACATCTGCCGGCGCCTCACGTGCGACGCGGGCATCAGCAGGGTCGCCATCGACGACGAGGGCAGCTCGTCAAGAAGGCCAATCGCATTGACGAGAATGAGGACGCTGCCGGTAAGCCACGCAAGCGCCTGCTAGCGTGCTACTAACCGCAGGTTGCGGAAAAGGCCTACTCAGCGCGGAGGAGAGCATGAATTACGATATGCGACGTTTCGTCGACAAGACCGTCATCATAACCGGTGCAGCCGGAGGCATCGGACTCGCCGCTGCTGAGCGATTGGCTGCCGAAGGGGCCAACCTGACCTTGGTGGATATGACCGGTGATGGTTTGGCCAGAGCAAAAGAGAAGATCCTGGTCAATCATCCGGAGACCAAGATCCTGCTGGTCGAGGCTGACGTGACCAAGGAGTACCAAGTGCGCGCGTATGTCGACAAAACAGTCGGCGAGTTCGGTGCTATCGACGGGTTCTTCAACAACGCAGGCATCGACGGCGGCCAGTACCCGTTGGCCGACTACACCAAGGACCTGTTCGACAAGGTGGTCGACATCAATCTGGACGGGGTCTTCCTGGGTTTGAAGTACGTGTTGCAGCAGATGGTGGCCCAGGGCCATGGACGGGTGGTCAACACCGCGTCGATCGGTGGGCTGATGGGCTGGCCGCACCAGTACGGCTATGTGGCGTCCAAACACGCCGTCGCCGGGCTCACCAAGGCCACTGCCGGCGAGATGGGCCCGAAGGGCATCACCATCAACGCGATCGCTCCCGGTGGGGTCAAGACCGCAATGGCGATCGAGGCGATGCGCACCATCAACCCCGAACACCCCGAAGAGGCGGAAGCCGCATTCGCCGCCAGGGTGCCGCTCAAGCGGATGGCACTGCCGGAGGAGATCGCGGCGGTCGCGGCCTTCTTGTTGTCCGAGGACGCGTCCTACATCAACGCGCAGATCATCGCCGTCGACGGCGGGCAGATCTCGCAGAGCTGACGCCGGGGCCACGGGCGCAAGGCAGCGCCGAAGGACTGATGCTAGAACCCTCTTCCACCACCGCCATGTGACCCTCCACTTGACCCGGAATGGGAGCTAGATCCGCCTCCGCCGCCTCCACCGAATCCGCTCGAGCTGCTGGAACTTGAAGAAGTTCGCACGGTGCTCGTTTTTGACGTGACATATTTGTCTCGCAACTGGAACTCGTTCACGACAGCCTTTTTTCGAACATCATAAATATCGGGTACATCTCTTGGGGCATATCGCAACCTGATGAATACAAACGAGCACGAGGCTATTGCGGCCGCAATCAGAAGAGCCGTCTTCACTTCGGAGTCAGTCAGATACTTCTTCGTCAGCAGTAGGGCAGTTCCACCGGTATGGCTTTCATTCCAGCCGTCTTCCAGATTAAGCTCGACCTGGTCGATGAAAATGTATGGTGCCATAGCATAATCTCCGCCGGCCAAATCGGCGTACTTGAATATTTCATCCAGCATGTGTTCGATTCGCGCATCTGTGAAGAGCGGAATCGCCACACCCGTAGTGGAGATCCATACCTGGCGAGGATCAAGCGATATCAGCATGAGGACGCCGTCTTCGCCATACTGGTGATAATCGAAAAAGTCATCCGCATAATCCCTGGCCCACGCCGCGGCAGATTTGTCTCGCGTGTCTTCCGACAACCTGGCGGAATCTGCGGTCACCACAACCAGATTGACCTGGTACCGATCAGAGATTTCCGCGGCTCGTTGCGTAAGGGCCTCCTCATCGCGCGCCGAGAATAGGTCAGCCTGATCCACCACCAGTGGATCCCTCTCCTTGCCGGGCATGTCCCGCGCCTCTTGGCGCCGAGCGGCGGCACCTTCCTCGTCGTGAGACTTGGCCACGAACGGCTCTCTTGCCTTCATTGCGGGATTTGCACTGTAATGCGCATCCAACGGTCTGGGCTTCAGGGGATGCCCGGAAACCGGCAACACAAACCACAAGGCGGCCAAGGCAATGAGGCAGATTCCCAGAATCGTGACCCACCGAGACCGGTTGAACACCGGAATTCGGTCCTGGAAGGTGGAGACAACGTTCCTCTCCCGATCAGAGGGGCGAATGGTGCCCCCTTCCCAATTCGCCTGTGTCATATCAGGTATCCCACCAGCAGCAATGCAGTCGCCGCAACGAGCCATAACAGAAGCGTCGCCAGCACCAGGCGACCCTTACTGACGGGTAGTCCGCCGAAGGATTCTCCTGTCACCCCATTCATGCAGTAGAGGAACGTGGTCTGATTTTGGCGGTAGGTCAAGAGCCAGAACGGGTGCAACAAGAGCCTCCAGTTCAGAAGCTCCAGGGGCCCAAATTCCACTCTGGTGGCAGTGCTGTCGTAATGTCTTTCAACACTACTGCTGACGACTTCGGTTCCGTGAGAATGTATCGCGAGGGCAAAGGCTTCTGCGGCCTGTTCTTTGGTGATATTGTTTCTCTCGGCGAAGAATCCCTGCAGATAGACCGGATTGAAAGATTCGACCACACCCTGACCAAATGGGTTGGTGCCGGAAACAAGTTGTTCGGCCGCTTTGTCGTTTGCCAAGGACGTGATATTCTCGGCTCTAAGAACGCCTTCGCGGTCGATGGCGTAAATGGTCCTGGTGGTAGTGACGTAATCCCCCCTGCGGCTTTCGGAGGAATTGACGCCCTCCCCTGTGACGCGATACTTCCTGCTGCCGTCTGCCCGCCAGAACGGTAAGTAGACTCCGGTCAACCCCTCGAGATGCTCTTTGGTACCGAAGTCGCGCGGAGTGAACACCCTAGACCTCGACCATTTCACGAACGCGCTGACGACTGCGTTCTTATCCACTCGAAAGGGAATCAATCCGTCTGGGGCGAAATCCCCAACCGTCCGGGGAGCGACGATCACCGGACTATGACAGTAGAAGCAGTAAGTTGCCAACGTGGTGTCGTCGGTCCAGACGCTGGCTCCGCAATTGCTGCAGCTATAGCCGTACATCGGCTCAACGCTCGCGCCGTCCGCGCCAACTTTTTCGGCACCGAAGGTCGTCTGCGACATTCTCAGCAGTTCTTCAGGCGCGAAGACGTTGCCACAGTGCTCACACCGCACTTGACTAGCGCCGGGATCGAAGACAATTGGTCCGCCGCAATTGGGACACTTCAAAGTTCTCGTTTCGGCCATAACACCGACTCCAAAGATCGCAGCAACTGGTGGACGCAACGACAGCAGGTCAGATCATACATCCGCAGAGGAGGGACGGACCGGTCACTAGTTGACAAAGACGTGACGATAGTCGTCCGGTCCGCTGCCACTGCCGAAATCTGCCCCGAGTTGGGCCACGTTTGGTGACTTGTTGCCTTGGATCCGTGTTTGATTACGGGTTTCTCTGTGTTGGGTTGGGGAGTTTGCGCACTAGCTCGTCTGTGCCGTCACCGCCAAGTCACCATCAACACCGGCGACCACACGATGACCTGCTGCCTGACGACTCCAACGGCTCCTCGCAACCGTCCCCGGCTGGAATGCGCACCATTCTTGGTCCAACTCGGGTGAAACCGCGTTGACGGCGACTGCG
>JAAYVP010000094.1 GCA_012517115.1 Brooklawnia sp.
ACCTCCGCCGTCTTCACCAATCGCCCGGCCTCCACAGGATCGGTAGGGCCGATGCCGAAACTCGGGCATTTGGCGGCCACCGGGCAGGCGCCGCAGGCCGGTTTCTTGGCATGGCAGCAGCGTCTGCCGTGGAAGATGAGCGTGTCCGAGACCATGGTCCAATCCGCCTCGTCGAACAACGCTCCGAGCTCCACCTCAACCACTTCCGGCTTGGTCGAGCGGGTCCAACCAAGCCGCTTGGACACGCGCAGCACGTGGGTATCGGTGGTGATCGCGGGCAGCCCGAAAGCGTGCCCACGCACCACATTGGCCGTCTTGCGTCCGACACCGGAGAGGGTCACGAGGTCTTCGATCGCCACCGGCACCCGACCGCCGAACTCATCCGCGATCACCCTGCTCAGGCCAAGCAGCGCAGTTGTCTTGTTGCGGAAGAACCCGGTCGTCCGGATGACGGCTTCAAGTTCGGCGCGGTCGGCCGCGGCCAATGCCTCCGGAGTGCCCCAACGCTCGAACAGAACCGGTGTGACCCTATTCACCGCGACATCGGTCGACTGAGCCGATAGCACCGTCGCCACCAACAGCTGGAAGGGCGTGCTGAAGTCCAGTTCGCAGCGGGCGTCCGGATAGGCCTCGCGCAGCCGCTCGAAGACATCCCGGGCTTCGGCCTGCACCATTCAAACCCCGACGACCAACTCGACCTCGACCGCCGCGTTCATCGGAAGCGCCGCGACGCCCACCGCGCTGCGCACGTGGCGACCAGCGTCGCCGAAGATGTCGAGCAGTACATCAGACGCGCCGTTGGCTACCTTGGCGTGTTCGGTAAAAGCAGTCGACGAATTCACGTAGACCACCACCCGTACCACTTCGTGGATCTCATCGATGTGGCCGAGCAGCGCACTGACCGCCGCCAGTGCGTTCAAAACGGCCGCCCGGGCCGCAGCCTGACCCGCCGCCACGTCGAGACCGCCGCCGAGGCGTCCAGTCAGGATGGTGCCGTCGGCCAGGATAGGCAGCTGACCACTGGTGAAAACCCGCGAACCCCACTGCTTCGCAGGAACGTAGGCGCCCAGTGGGGCGGACTTGACCGGCAACTCGATGCCGAGCTCGGCGAGGCGTTCACTGGCAAGCATCAGGACTCCTTCGCCAGCGGACGCTTGAAGTAGCCGACCAGCGAGTCCGGGTTCGGGCCGGGCGCTAGCTGGACGAGTTCCCAGCCGTCGGCACCGAAGTTATTGAGGATCTGCTGGGCGACATGGCTCAGAACAGGAGCCACGAAGTACTCCCATTTGGTTGGCTGCGGTGCTGCTTCACTCATGGGCCCAAGAGTAGTTGAACCCATCCACCGTCCCGGCTGGTCCGGTTCAGCACTTCCCGCTGTTGGGTGCGGGGTCAATGAGCGCTCACACCGTGGGCTGCGTGCCAGAGTGGAGTATGTCCAACAACGCAAGCATCCAAATCCCGAACGTTGCGCTAAACGATGGTGGGGCGATACCGCAGGTCGGCACCGGCACCCTGTTCGCGAAGGGCAATGAGCTGGCCGATCTGCTCGCCCAAGCGATCCGCGCTGGCTACCGGTTACTTGACACCGCCGCCCAATACGCCAACGAGGGTGCAGTCGGTGAGGCACTCCGCCGCTCAGGAGTGCCGCGCAGCGAGATCTTCCTGACCACCAAAGTGGCCGGCATGGATCAGGGCCACCATCTGACCCGGAGGGGGTTGCTCGAGTCGCTACGCCGACTGAACACCGACTACGTCGACCTGCTGCTGATCCACTGGCCGAACCCGTCGCGCGGGCTAGCCGTGGAGACCTGGGCCGAGATGCTGGAATTGCAAGCCGAGGGCCTAGTCGCCCACGTCGGGGTTTCCAACTTCCTGCGCCACCAGATTGAGGAACTACACGCCGCGACCGGGGTCTGGCCGGTGGTCGACCAGATCCAACTCTCGCCCGCGCTGGCTCGCACCGAGCTGCGTGCCTTCCTGAGCGACAAGGGCATCATCGCCCAGGGCTGGCGTCCACTTGGTGGCAAGGAACAACCGATGGCTCAGATCATCACCGGCAAGATCGCCCGCCGGTTGGGCGTCGACACTTCGCAGGTGGTACTGCGTTGGGCGGTCCAGCAAGGCGCCGTGGTGATCCCGTCGTCCCGCAACCCTGCTCGCTGGCGCAGCAACGCCGACCTGTTCGGCTTCGAGCTCACCGCGCAGGACTTGGTCGACTTGGCGACGCTCGATCTAGGTGAGGACGCAGCCTGGGACTCCACCAAGCACGAGGAGTGGTGAGGCGG
>JAAYVP010000095.1 GCA_012517115.1 Brooklawnia sp.
CAACGCAAATGGCCTGAACCCTCACGATGAGGCTTCAGGCCATTGACGATGTCGTGCGACATCACAGGGGTGGAGGTGGCGGGAATTGAACCCGCGTCCTGACGAGGCGAACCAGACATTCTCCGGGTGCAGCCGACTAATCGTTCCGCTTGGCCCCTGCACTCACGTCGGCATGTTGCAGACAGGCCCAGCCCGGTTTAAGTCCCGATCAGCCCTCCGAGCTGGAGCTGATCGGCAAGCCTCCTTGATTAGGCCAGGAACCGGACGGAAGGCTACATCCGGGCTGACCCTTCGGTCACTGCTCAGGCAGCGAGAGCGAAGTCAGTGCGCTTTGAGTTGGCACTTATTGGTTCCCAAGGGACATTAACGAGATGACCTTGGATTCTCGACCCGCTTCTCCTGGAACTACCATCCCCAGTCGAAACCAGTCACCCCCCTGTTGAGTTGTCAGTACATCAACGATACTCGATCGCCGAACATTCCCTGAACTGGGATGCTCGGCGATCGGGAGTTCAACGAGACCCGGGTCAGCGCTCAGCATCCGCCCGGGTCAGCGCTCAGCGTCCGCCCGGATCAAGCGGGGTGACTTTCGTCACCTTCGTGAGCGGGTTGGTCCAGTCTTCACCGTTGCCTGCCTTCACCGCACCAGCGACGGTCAGGCCGAGCCAGCCGAGCCAGACCAAACCCATCAGGTTCCCCAAGCCCAGGATCCCGAAGACCACAGCGGCCGCGACGAAGACCCCGCCTGCGATCAACTGGAAATTGAACGCCTTCGCGGCCTCCCTGCGCAGGACGCTGCCCGGACGCGCGCTCGAGTGCACGATGAGGGGGCCGAAGATCCAGGTCAGCGCTCCAGACAAGTGCGTCAGGGTCGCGTTTCGTGCACTGTCGCCCCCGGGGAAGACCGGCGTCCGCGCGCCCTGGGGGTTCTGCTGGCTGCTGTAGCCACGCTGGTAATACCCGCCCGTTGGCACCATCGCCTGGCTGCGAGGCGCAGGAATGTTCTGGATCGCCGCATACAACTGGTCAAGCCGAACTGCGTTCATGGCGCGAGTGAAACGATCTTCGAAATCGGTGGTAGTGATCCGGCCCTCGCGGTGCGCCTGGTGCAGCAACCGCTCGGCACGATCACGTTCGGTCTCTGAGACCGGGGCGTCGGGAGCCGGGCCGCCAGGAGCCTGATATTGGCTGGCCGGCTGCGAGTTGTTCAACAAAGGCCACTGCGATTGGTTCGTCATACGCTCAATTATCGTGTCGAAACTGCCTCGCACCATCGGCCATCGCCCCCAGGCGTCCCCCGACTAACCCGGAGGCACACCGCTCCTCGGCGGACGGCACAACGCAAAGCACAGATCAGCCGGTGGCCACCCGGGCCGCTCAGCGGCGTCCCCGGCGGCGCTCGGCCAGCTCACGCTCCACGTCACGGCGCGCGTCCCGCTCGGCGATCGTCTGACGCTTGTCCCAATCCTTCTTGCCGGTAGCAACAGCCAGTTCGACCTTGGCGTAACCGTCGGAGAAGTAGATCGACAGCGGCACCAGCGTGCGTCCCGAATCGCTCACCTGCCGCTCAAGCTTGTCGATCTGGTTGCGGTGCAGCAGCAACTTGCGATTGCGCTTCGCCGCATGGTTGCTGAAGGTACCGAACTCGTATTCAGGAATATGCGCGTTGCGCAGCCAGACCTCGCCGTTGTCGATGGTGGCGAACGCGTCGACCAAGGACGCACGCCCGGCGCGCAGCGACTTCACCTCGGTGCCGGTGAGCACCATGCCAGCCTCGACCCGGTCGCCGATGTGGTAGTCGTGCAGCGCCTTCTTGTTGCGCGCAACCACCTTCTGACCCTTCTCGCGTGGCATGCAGACTCCTGAATTTTTGCTAAATGGGACGCCAGAGCCCCACCGGCCAAGCCTAGCAAGGCGACGATGGGGCTCTACGTCCCTTCTGAGGCCCTGACGGGGGTACGAGCCTGGCCGGGGGGACCACTCGATGGGGCCTCAGAAGGGCGTCTACAGATAGTTGAGCGGATCGGTGACCTGCCCGTTGATCCAGACATGGAAGTGCAGGTGGCAGCCGGTCGACAGACCGGTCGTCCCGGTGTAGCCGACGACCTGACCGCGGCTGACCCATTGACCAGGAGAGACGATGTAGCCCTGCGCATGGTTGTAGCCGGTGCTGACCTGCACCCCCTCGATCCAGCCGTTGTCGATGGTGAGCTTCCAGCCCCAGCCGGAGCCGTAGTACATGTCGGTGACCCAGCCATCGGCGGCCGCGTAGAGCGGCGAACCGCAGGAGGCGGCGATGTCGAGCCCATCGTGCAACTCGCTGTAACCGAGCACCGGGTTGGTGCGGTAGCCGAAGTACGACGAGTACCAGCCGTTGGCCGGCTTGCTCAACGGGAACCCCGACGACACTGCTGCGGCAACCGGCTGGCTCGCTGCGGGCTGGTAGGACTGCCGGGCGGCGTTGGCGGCAGCCTGCCGGGCGGCCTCCGCAGCCGCGGCCTGCCGGGCGGCCTCCGCCGCACGTTCGGCATTGCGCTGCTGGATGCGCTGGGTGACGGCATCCATCTCGGCCTGCATAGCCTGGTTGTTGGCGCGCTCGTCGGCCAAGACCTTCGCAGCCGCCGCCTCGGCGGCCTCGTTGGCTGCGAGCAACTCAGCGACCCTGTCGGCAGCCTCGTCGGCGGCCCGCTCTGCGGCCTGGGTGACGGCCAGATGCGCGGCGGCAGCCTCGCGCACCACCCGGGCCTTGTCTTCCAGGTTCGCCATCAGCGTCTGGTCGTTCTGCAACTGCAACTGCATCTGGGTGAGCCGATTCACCTCGGCGGCGTTGGCGTTGTAAAGCGTGGACGCCCACTGGACCCGCGAACTCACATCGCCGGCATCCGAAGTCTCAACGAATAGCATCCCGATCGACAGCATCGCGGTGTTCTGCTGACGGCTGGTCCGCATGTCCGCAGCGGCCTTCGACTTCTGAACTGCGACACCCTGCTGGCCCACCGCGACCGCCTCTTGCGCCGACGACAGAGCCCGCTCTGCCTCAGCCAGTTCCGCGGCCTTCTGCGCGTCCACCACAGCCGCGGCGTCTCGCTCACTGGTGGCCCGGGCCAGCACCGCCCGGGCATCGGCCAGCGCAGCTCGCGACTGGGAGACCTCGGCGGTCGCGGCATCGAGTTGGGCGCTGTAACCCGAGATCGCGGTGTTCGAGTTGGCGATCTCGCTCTGCAGGGCCGCCTGCTGATCGTCCAACTCGTCGGCGGCAGCCGGCAGCATCGGCTGCCAAAGCGCACCGACGAGGACGAGGACAGCCAGGCACAACGGCCAGCCCTTGCCACCTACAGCCTTGGCGTTTCTCGAGACGGGTCCGGCGTTGGTCAGCCCTCGAGCCACGGTCGCACTCCCTTGTTCAGACGCGCAGGTACCTACGTGTAGTGATCAACGTGGGCACAATAGACAGCACCACCGCGACTATGGCAACCAATCCCACAGCCAACCATGCGTCCGACCAGGAAATCCAAGGTAAAGCCTTGATTGAGACTTTAGCGTTGCGTTCGATGAGGAACTCATAGGAACCGAACAGGGCAAGAGCCGACAAAATCGTGCTGACGACCCCAGCGAAAAGGGCCTCCAGCAGGAACGGCAGCATGATGTAGACGTTGGACGCGCCGACCAGTCTCATGATTCCGATCTCTCGGCGCCGGGTGAACGCCGACATGCGAATGGTGTTGCCGATCTGCAACATGGCGGCCACCAACAGCAGCGCGGCCATGCCCATCGTCCCCCACTTGAGGCCGTTCAGCACTGAGAAGATGGGGTCGAGCACCTGGTGCAGGTCGAGGACGTTCTGGACGCCGGGCAGGCTGGACGCCTCAGCAACCACACCTTGGTAGTTCTCAGGATCTTTCAATTTGACCCGATAAGAATCCTGCATTTGATCGACAGTCAACGAATCGAGCAGCGGCGAATCTGCGTAAGTGCGCCGGTAGTCGTCATACGCGTCCTGCTTCGACTCGTAGAAAACTTCCTGGACGTCAGGGTTCTGCTCCAGCCGGGTGCGGATGTTCTCCCGCTGGACGTCTGAGGTGTCTTGCCCCGGCTCGCAGTTGCCGGATTTGCTCGTACCGGCGGAATCTGCGGTGCATAAGAAGACCGAGATCTCGATCTTGTCGTACCAACGCCCTTTGACCCGATCGACTTCCTGGAAAGTCATAACCGACAGGCCGAACAGCGTCAGTGAGACGGTCATCGTGACGATCACCGCGATCGTCATCGACATGTTGCGCTTCAGACCCGACCAGGTCTCGCGAAAAGTGTGTCGCATTGGTTTGGTGCTCTCCTCGAAAGGTTGGGTCAGGGTCAGGCCGTGCCGTAGACGCCCTTGGCTTGGTCACGAACCAGATTGCCTTGGTCAAGCTCAATGACGCGGCGACGCATCTGGTCGACGATCGTCTGATCGTGGGTGGCCATGATGATCGTGGTGTCGCGCTTGTTGATCCGGTCGAGCAGCTTCATGATGCCGATACTGGTTTGCGGGTCGAGATTGCCGGTGGGCTCGTCTGCGATCAGCAGCTTCGGGCGGTTGACGATCGCTCTGGCGATGGCCACCCGCTGCTGCTCACCACCCGACAATTCCTCGGGCTGGCGGCCCTCTTTGCCGCTCAGACCGACCAGGTCGATGGTCTCGGGCACCACCTGCCGGATCTCGGAAGTGGGGCGTCCCAACACCTGCAACGCAAACGAGACGTTCTCGTAGACGGTTTTGCCGGGCAGCAGCCGGAAATCTTGGAAAACAGTGCCGATCTGGCGCCGCAGCGCCGGAACCTTCCACTGGTGCAGCCGACCCAGATCTTTACCCAGCACGAAGATGCGGCCTGAGGTCGGCCGGTACTCACGCAGGATCAGGCGCAGGAAGGTGGACTTGCCCGAACCGGAAGTGCCCACGAGGAAGACGAACTCACCCCGCTCGATCTGGAGGTTGATGTGGCGAAGCGCGGGCTTGGTCTGACCCGCGTAGATCTTCGACACATCCTCGAATGTGATCACGTGACCATCCTGTTCGTCGTCCTTATCTGAGCGCTCCCCCGCCGCACGCGCTCCCGCTGCACGCACCCGGATCTGCCGGGACGCCCGGCCTCGGGCGTTTTGTTACGGGAACCGCAACCGCATGAAAGCATTTCTGAGAAATTCTCAGTCCTTGGGTGAGTCTAGGCGAACGGTCAAGTCGTTTCGAGATCGCCACGCGGAGTTTCGGCGAACCCCAGCACGAATGGGTGCAGCTAGATGCCGTCTTGGCCCCGTTCTGCACCCACTGGCGCAGGTCAGGACGCGGCCGCCTCTTCACGGCGGCGCCACCTGATGCCGGCATCGATGAACGGGTCGATGTCGCCGTCGAAGACCGCGTCGGTGTTACCGGTCTCGTAGTTGGTGCGCAGATCTTTGACCATCTGGTAGGGGTGCAGCACGTAGCTGCGCATCTGCGAACCCCACGAGTTGCCGTCCGACTTGAGGGCGTTCATCTCGGCCTCACGGTCTTGCCGGGCCTTCTCGAGCAGCCGCGCCTGCAGCACCCGCAACGCCGCCGCCTTGTTCTGAATCTGACTCTTCTCGTTCTGGCAGCTCACCACCAGCCCGGTCGGCAGGTGAGTGATCCGAACCGCGGAGTCGGTGGTGTTGACCGACTGACCGCCAGGGCCGGAACTGCGGAAGACGTCGACGCGAATGTCGGCCTCCGGGATGTCGATGTGGTCGGTTTCCTCGACCGCCGGCAGCACCTCGACCCCCGCGAAGCTGGTCTGCCGGCGTCCCTGATTGTCGAACGGGCTGATCCGGACCAGACGGTGCGTGCCCTGCTCAACTGAGAGCGTCCCATAGGCGTAAGGCGACCTGATCGCCATAGTGGCGGACTTGATGCCCGCCTCTTCGGCGTAGCTGATGTCGTAGACCTCGAAGCTGTAGCCGTGGCGTTCGGCCCACCGTTCATACATGCGCAGCAGCATCGCCGCGAAGTCGGCGGCGTCCACTCCCCCAGCTTCAGATCGAATGGTGATCAGCGCATCGCGGTCGTCATACTCGCCGCTGAGCAGGGTACGAACCTCGAGCGCCTCAATCTCGCTCTTCAGGGACGCGAGATCACGCTGCGCCTCAGCCTGGCTATCGGAATCATGCTCCTCGAGGGCCAGCTCAAGCAGCACCTGGATGTCGTCCAGACGCTGACGCAGTTCTGCCACCCGCTCAACCTCGGCTTGCAGCCGGGAGAGCCGGCTGGTCACCCGCTGGGCGTTCGCCTGGTCGCTCCACAAGTCGGGGGCAGCCGCCTCCTCCTCAAGCTTCGCAATCTCGACCTTCTTGGCCGCGGGGTCGACAACCGCCTCGATGGAGGTCAACGTCCGATCGAGGTCGTCGATGATGTCGGGGAGATCTGCAACTGCCACAAGTACGAAGTCTAGCGCCGCAGTGAGACAATGGCCGTTGCGCCCGGTGCGGCGCGGGAAGGAGCAGAAGATGGGCGTCATCAAGGATCGGTTGCGTACCGACCTGACCGCAGCCATGAAGGCTAGGGACGAATTCGCGAAGTCAAGCATCAGGATGGCACTCGGGGCGATCCAGTATGCCGAGGTGGCCGGCGACGAGGCGCGCAGCCTGTCGGAATCTGAAGAGATCGCCGTCCTCACAAAAGAGCAGCGCAGCCGCACCGAGTCTGCCGAGACCTACGCGGCTGCCGGGCGTCCAGAGCTCGCGGCGAAGGAGGCCGCGGAGGCCGAGTTCTTGGCCCGCTACCTGCCGCAGCAACTGAGCGAGGACGAACTGGTCGCGATCGTGGACGAGAAGGTGGCCGAAGCCGAGGCCGAGTTGGGCGCGAAACCAACCATGAAGCAGATGGGTGCCATCGTCCGTGCCGTCAACGAGCAGGTGGTGGGACGCGCCGACGGAAAAACCGTTGCAGGTTTGGTGCGCCAGCGCCTCGGCTGAATCCGCTGTCGGACGCGGAGACCGAGCTGCTGGGGCTCGGTGCCTGGCGTCCGCCAGAGATCAGGTGTCTCCCCCGGGATCGGCGACCGTCAGGACCGAATACGACTCGGTTCGGCCAGGTAAGTCGTGCGCATCGACGGCGGCTGCACCGACGGTGAGGGTGATTGCCGAAAGAAGTGTCACTCCGAGGAAAAGTCCCCAATCCAGACGCGTCTTCAGCATCTCGAACACGATCCTCCTGCCGGATGAACCCCTCGTCAGACGGAATGCAAAGACATCCTCCCTGAAGAGGGTTCGGCCTTGTCTTTGCAACAGACTAAGGGCGGGCGGAGCGAAACTCCGGGAGCGACTTGCCGAGAAGCGGGTGGCACTTCGCGTGCCTGTGGTTGATCAGACTGCTCGTCTACCCGCGGGGCCCGCACTGCGACAACTCATCGATTGGCAGGTGGGCGCAGTCGGACTCGAACCAACGGCCTGCTGCTTGTAAGGCAGCTGCTCTAACCAACTGAGCTATGCGCCCGCGCGGACCCGGCGAGGTCCGTCACGACTGACAATTGTGGCATTCCAGGGCCCACAAACCGAAACTGTCCGGCGTCCTGATACGCCACGCGTCCGATCCGCCGATGACTTGGCGAGTCGGTGGCGTCCTTTGGCACGGTTTGGCCCAACACGAAGCGAGGGCCCCGTAGGGCCCTCGCGGTGGCGATGGATCAGAGTTGGGCGCTGTCGCCAGCGTGCTCACCCTGGTCGACGGTCACCTCACCGGCAACCGATCCGCCGCTGCTGACCTTCACCTTGCGCGGCTTGGCCTCTTCGGCAACCGGGATAGTCAGCGTCAATACGCCATCCGAGTACTCGGCGCTGATCTCGGACAAGTTGAGGCCGGCCCCCAGCGTCAGTTGCCGGGCGTAGGAACCGTAGCTGCGCTCGCGGCTGACCCACCGGTTGTCTTCACCGCTGGTGGTCATCTCTTCTTGCATGCGCTCAGCGCGCACGGTCAGTGTGCGGTCGTCCACGTCGATGTCGATGCTCTCGACGCTCACACCGGGCAGATCGATCTTGACGACGAAGTTGTCGCCGTCCCGGTAGAGATCCATGGGCATGCTCCGGACATCGGTCGCGGTGCTCCGAGCGATCTGGTTGATGAGGCGATCCATGTCACGGAAAGGGTTGTACGCGATGGTCATGACTTCTCCTTGCGTCTGGTTTTCCTGCGTTGTCTGTCGGGGCGCCATTGCGGCGCCGTCAGAAAGCTCAACGCCCGTCAAGAGCATTCTATTCCAAGGTTGAGTCGCTCACACTAAACTTCTTTTTTTCAGAGCGGCTCGTACCCACTTCCCGATCGGCCGAGGCTGAACTCCGGCCCGGCACACGCCAACGAAACCGGACGCGAAGGACCGCGTCCGAACAGGGCACACGAACTCCGGCCCGGCACACGCCAACGAAACCGGACGCGAAGGACCGCGTCCGAACAGGGCACACGTCAAAACGACGACGGCGGTACGAAGGCCACCCCGATGCGCACTGATCGGGTCGAAAAGATTGGGGCCAAGACCCTCAGCGGCGGGTGTTACGGGGCCGCACGACCTTGTGCGCTTGCCAATCGTGGCTGACGTCAACCCCGGTGGTGAGCACGAGGCCGGAGGTGTTGACACCGTCATTGATGTCGGCGGGATCCACGTAGCCCGGACGCCCGATCTTCGGGGTCAGCAGCCAGATCCAACCAGTGCGCGAGAGATCGCGCAGCGCATCGACCAACGCGTCCGCAACGTCGGAATCATCATCGCGGTGCCACAGCAAGACCACGTCGACCGCCTCGACCGCGTCCTCGACCAACTCGGCATCGATGGCGTCCATCACCTCATCGCGCAGATCTTGGTCAACATCATCGTCCCAGCCCAGTTCCTGGACCACCATGCCCTCAGATAGACCGAGCTGATCAATGTCAACATGATCGGAACCGGACCCGTTCGGGGATACCACCATTCCTCCACTTCACCACAAAGACGCACTCATCGCCTGCGGGACCGCGACGATGTCACCAGATTGCCAGAACAAACGCGAGTGGCGCGACCCTTGCACAGGTCGCGCCACTCGGCTGGTAGTGCTCGTTTCAGTGCGTCAGGCGTCGCCACCAACCTCGCCGGAAGCACCGGCGTTGACATCGTCCAGACGGTACTTACCGAACGCCTGCCCGACCAACTCGCGACCAACCTCGCCACGATCGGCCAGCGCCTGCAGCGTCCGCACCACAATCGACGGGCCGTCGATCTTCAGATAACGCCGCGCTGCCTGCCGGGTGTCGGAGAAGCCGAAGCCGTCAGCACCCAGCGGGTAGTAGTCCATCGGCACATAGGGCCGGATCTGCTCCTGCACGGCGCGCATGAAGTCGCTCACCGCGACGGCAGGCCCCGGCCGGCCCTGCAGCCGCTGCGTCACGAACGGCACCCGCGGTTGCTGATCGGGATGAGCAAAGGCGTCCTCATCGGCTCGGCGTCCGTCGCGGGCCAGCTCATTCCAACTGGTCACCGACCAAACATCGGCCACCACACCCCAATCGGCGGCCAGCAACTGCTGGGCCTCGAGTGCCCACGACAAACCGACACCGGACGCGAGCAGCTGCGCACGCTTGGCGTCCTGGGCGCCCGTCCCCTCAGAGACCAGATGAATACCCTTCAGGATGCCCTCGACGTCGACATTCTCAGGCTGGGCGGGCTGCACCATCGGCTCGTTGTAGACGGTCAGGTAGTAGGAGATATCCTCCGGGTCGTCGCCGTACATGCGGCGCAGCGCGTCCTGAACGATGTAACTGATCTCATAGCCGTAAGCGGGATCGTAAGAGATCAGCCCCTCGTTGGTCGCCGTCAGCAGGTGCGAATGACCGTCCATGTGCTGGGTACCCTCACCGGTCAGAGTGGTCTTCCCCGCGGTGGCACCGATGTAGAAACCACGGGCCAACTGGTCGGCAGCCGCCCAGATCGCGTCCCCGGTGCGCTGGTATCCGAACATCGAATAGAAGATGTAGATCGGAACCATCGGCTGGCCGTGCGTCGCGTAGCTCGTCCCGGCAGCCGTGAAGGCCGCGGTCGCGCCGGCCTCGTTGATCCCGACGTGCACGATCTGACCGTTGGTCGATTCCCGGTAGCTCAGCATCAGGTCGTGATCGACCGGAGTGTACTGCTGGCCGTTCGGGTTGTAGATCTTGATGGTCGGGAAGAACGAATCCATACCGAAGGTGCGGGCCTCGTCCGGGACGATCGGCACGATGAACGGGGCCACGCCCTTGTCACGCAGCAGGTCTTTGAGCAACCGGACGAACGCCATCGTGGTCGCGATCTTCTGCGAACCCGAACCCTTGCGAGCCGACTTGTAGACCTTGTCGTCGGGCAAC
>JAAYVP010000096.1 GCA_012517115.1 Brooklawnia sp.
GCGGTGCGCGACGCCGTGGCGTCGGTGTTGATCACGCACAGGATTTCGCTGTCGTTGAACAACCGTGACCAGGGCACCAACGACCTCAACTGACCACCCAACATAGTGGGCACGCCGAAGTTCACACCGTTGCCCGAGATCTCTCTCAGGTACTGCCGTCCCCGACGCAGGGCCAGCCGTGCCCGCCGCAACTCCAGCAACCCGGCCAGCGTCCGGTAGCCAGGAGCATTTTCGTCGAAGAAGTGGACGCCTGCGGTCCGGAAGGCGCCGAAAGGCCCGCCGAACATCGTCTCGCGAAGGTACTGGTCGTCGTCGCCGGCCCCGTCGAAACCCTGCTCGGAGCCGTAGTAGATGCATGGGATGCCGAGGGTGAGAGTGTTGAGCGCGAAGACCGCAGGCAGCAGGGCGTCCGCGCCGGGGTCGGCGCAGAAGCGCGCCTTGGCGGGTCCCTTCCGCACCTGGTCGTGGTCATCGAACATCGTGACGACATGGTTGCGGAACCAGGTGTGCGACTGCTTGCCGACCAGTGTCGAGTTGCGGAACAGAGCGAAGTAGTCCGCAGGGTTGCGTACCCCTTTGACCAGATACTCGAGCTTGTCCTGCACATCGTCGATGCCCAGCGCCGCGTCCAGGCCGGTGACCTCCATGGTTTCGACGGCCCGTCGGCGTCCGCCGGTGATCTCGCCTATCAGATAGAAGTTCTCCTTGCCGAGGCTGACCGCGAACTCCTTGATGACCGAAGTGAAATACCTCGTCGCGCCGAGATCCATGTGCTTGACAGTGTCGACACGAAAGCCGTCCAGATCGGCGTACGCGATCCAGTACCGGTAACACTGGGTGAGCGCCACCAGTGCCGGGCTCGGGCGGTAGCCATCGACGTCACCCAGCCCGTGTTGAACGTCCTTGAGCGCCTTGAAGTCGCCCTCCAGGTACTCGGGGTCATGGTCCCAGTCGCGGATTCTCCCGCGTCGGGTGAAGGTCTGCGGGTCTTGGAGTTCGGCGGGCCAGACCGCACCATCAGGCCAGGCATCCGGATGGGCTGCGAGGTCGACCACCTCGAAGGGCAGCGTGGGCCTTCCGTCCTTGTCTCGGTAGCCGGAAACCTCGTACGGACGCCCGTCCCACCAGGGATCCATCCACTGGTTGCCGGGCTCCCCCACCAGATGACGGTCAGCGTCGTAGGCAAAGACGTCCCCGGTGTGGTTGAGAATGACGTCGAGGATCACCCGAAGCCCCAACTCGTGGGCCGTGTCGACCAACGATCGCAGATCTTCACGGGTTCCGAATCTGGGTTCCACCTCAAGGAAGTCCTGGATGCCGTAGCCATGGTAGGTCTGCTGCGAGGCGACCTGCTTGAGAATCGGGCTCAGCCAGATCGCGGTGACACCCATCCGCGACAGGTAGCCGAGCTTGGCTTCCAACCCGCGCAGGGTACCACCGGTGAACCGGGCGCCCGCGTCCCGCCAGGCACGCGCGGCTTCCTCGGTGTGCACCGCGTTCCCGGCGTCACCGGGCTGGAACGGTCGGGTGGTTCCTCCACTGACCAGGCTGCCGTCGTTACCACGGAAGCCCGCCTCGCGTCCGTCGGAGAACCTGTCGAGCAGCAGGAAGTACAAGACCTCGTCCTCCCAAGCCACAGGCGACGGGTGGAACCGGCGGTTCAGCGCCGCGGGCAGGTCGATATCGGCAAGACGTTGCATGACCATAACCTCTCGGGATCTCGGGTGGGGTCCGTCGACTCATCGGCGGACGCTACCACCACGGGGTGACGGAACGGTGATTGCGCTGGCCACCGCGTTCCGAACCAGACGACGGTTGGCATCAGCGTCATGTTGCGCAGCGTCGCGGCGCTGCCGGGGTGATGAGAGTAGCCTGCGGGTGATGAAGGCCGAGTTGCTTCGATTCGGGGTCATCGAGATCGATGGACAGACCTACGACCATGACGTGGTGATCGATCGTGGGGTCGTCAGAAAGCGAGACAAGCGCGCCTCCAAACGGTTCCGAGGCCGCTTCGGCCACACCCCACTGTCTGCCGCGGAAGATCTGCCGTGGGGCGGGGAGCAGTTGATCATCGGCACAGGGTTCGACGGGGCGCTGCCGATCCTGCCTAAGGTGCGCAGGCAAGCCGCCCGGCAGGGGGTGAAACTCGTGGTCGTCCCGACCAGTGAGGCCTGCCGCATGATCGAATCCACGCCCGGCGACCAGGTCAGGGCGGTCCTGCACGTCACCTGTTGAAGACCCGCGGAGCCCAGGCAAATGAATGGAAAACCTGACCCACAGCTTCCAAACGATCCAGACGCACGCCAGGAGGCACGATGACCGCCAAGATCACGCTACGCAAGGGTGACATCACCACCGACGCGGTGGACGCCATCGTCAACGCCGCCAACAACTCGCTGCTCGGCGGTGGCGGGGTCGACGGCGCCATCCATCGGGCCGCCGGCCCGGAGTTGCTGGCTGAATGTCGCGCACTTGGCGGCTGCGAAACCGGCGACGCCAAGATCACCAAGGGTTACCGGCTGCCAGCCGCCCACGTGATCCACACCGTCGGCCCGATCTACCACGACGGGAGGCATGGGGAACCTGAACTGCTGGCGTCCGCCTATCGGCGCTGCATCGAGGTGGCGGCCGCGAACGGTTGCGCCCGGGTTGGGTTCCCGGCCATCTCCACCGGGGTCTACGGCTATCCCCTGGCCGCGGCAGCCGAGATCGCGCTCACCACGGTGGACGCTGCCCTGACCGACCACCCCGAAGTGGTCGAGGCCCGCTTCTGGCTGTTCAACGGTCTGGCCTTCGGGGCTTTCGAACGAGCACTGGTTCAGCTCGGGCGCCAGCAGAACTAGTCGAGCGGCCCCTGTGCGGTCAGGAGCGCCGCACAAGAGCCGTGTCGATTGATCCGTCGGCCTCGCAACCCGCCTTGATGTGAGCCCTGCTTCGTAAACGCCCGGGATACGCCAGCCAACCGCACAAGGGCTGCTGGACGGCAGCGCCCGGCCGCGTCGGAGTCTGGGGTCACCCAGCTTCGGGGTCATCCGAGCCTCGTGCCGGCCCACCTAGACTGGAGGCATTCTTCACTCTCGGGGGGAAACGTGTCCGCAATCTTGCTGGCCGGCCTAGCAATCGTCGCCGGGCTCATCTTCTGTTTCCGCGGCTACCTGGCCATGCGCACGGTGATCGCGATCTGGGGTGCCTTCGTCGGTTTCGCTTTGGGTACCTCGTTGGCCAGCTTGGCAACAGGCAGTTCTCCGTTGTCCGAGGTGATCGGCTGGGTGGCCGCAATCGCGGGCGCACTGCTGATCGCTGGGCTTTCGTACGCGTTCTACACGGTGGCGGTGATCATGGTGATGGCCTCGGTCGGTTTCGGCCTGAGCGCGGTGATCGCATCGTTCTTCGACGCACCCGCATGGGTGGACGCCGTGGCGGGCGTCGTCGGAGCCGTGCTGCTGGTCATCCTCGCCCTGGCCACCAACCTGCCGGAGTTGCTGCTGATCGTTGTGAGCGCCTCAGGTGGGGCTTCGGCCATCGTCTGGGGCATCTCGCTGCTGCTCGGCGAACTGACGTCATCGCAGGTCCTACAGCAGGAGATCGCTCCCACTGACCAGGCGTGGTGGCTCAACGTGCTTCTCATCGTCTTGTTCGTGTCGGGGATCGTAGTCCAGATGCGGCACCGCAGGGCGGGCACCCTGCGGGAGGCGTACCGCTGATCTGCTGACCAGCCCCCTGCACGCTGGGCGTCACCTGTCGGGTCCTACTGGTCGTGTTCGACCAGCCCATCAAAGCTCCTCGATTCGAACTCAGCTTCCCCTCGGCTCAAGCCCTTGCCGCGCAGATCAGCGGGCAACGCCTCGCGGACGGCCTGCGGCACCTCGCTGCTGGCCTCTTCGGCCAACCGTTCGCGAGCAGCCACAGGCTCGGTCACCAGCGCCGTCGGCCAGACCATCAGCGCACGCTTGATGACGACGGTGTCTTGCACAATGCCCAGCAGGGTCGCGACCCTCGCATAGCCCACGGCTTTCTTCTTGGACTCTGGGATCGCGTCCTCCACCGATTCGGCAGCGTAGCGGGCGGCCTTGGCGCGGCGGCGCAATCGGTGCGCCCACTCCAAGGGCCCCTCCCCGCCAGTCGGCCCGGCACGCCACTCCCGGGCGACGCGTTTCTCGGCCCACCGCACCCGACCCAAGACCTGATCGTCGGTGGGCGCCCCGCCTGGGGCAGGCCACGGGTCGTCCACCAGTTCCGCGACCACCCGCAGCACCTCAGCGGCGGCCTCGCTGCCAAGCATGCGGTCGGCGAGGTGGGCGGTGCGCCGGGCCTCGGCCTCCAAGGCAGCAATGACGGCACGGGCTCCCGGACGGTTGTCGAGCAGCTCGGCCACCTCTTCGGCGATCACCTCCGCGTCCCGGGCCTGGCCCAGTTGGGAGTTGTACCAGTCGAGTTGTTCGATCAATTCGCTGGCTAACTTAGGACGGATCAGGGGGCGGTAGAGTCGCGCGGTGGCCTTCAGCCGCCGGCCAGCGGCCCGCAGGTCGTGAATCGACTCGGGCTGCCGGGTGTGCACTTCCGCGGGTAGCGTCTGCATCAGTTCAAGCTGGTCGGCCCAGTACTGCTGGACGGCGGCGGCGGTCTTCGCCATGGCTCGATGCTACCGGCGGGCCTCGGACACGGCGCGGGAACGAACCAGGCCGACAGGCTTCA
>JAAYVP010000097.1 GCA_012517115.1 Brooklawnia sp.
CAAGATGTCAAAGCCGATCCTCGTCCTCAATTGTGGGTCCAGTTCAATCAAGTACCAGATGATCGATGCGCAGAGCGAGGAGCTGCTCGCCAAGGGCCTGGTTCAACGTATCGCCACTGGAACCACGGGCACCGTCGACCACGAAGTGCTGGCCGGCGAGGAGGGCGAGTTCCATGTCGACCAGGAGCTGCCAGACCACGAGACCGCGCTGGCCACCGTCTTCAAACTCTTCGGCGACCACGGCCCCGACCTGGATGCCACTGTCGCAGTCGCCCACCGCACGGTGCACGGTGGCGACCGGTTCGCCGCGCCCACCATCATCGACAATCAGGTGGTCAAGACCCTGCGCGAGCTTTCTCCGCTGGCCCCGTTGCATAACCCGCCGGCCATCGCAGGCATCCAGGCCGCCCGCAAACTGCTGCCCAACGTGCCACACATCGCCATTTTCGACACCGCATTCTTCGTGAACTTGCCCGCAGAGGCCTACACCTACGCGATGGACGTCGGCACCGCCGGGCGGGCCAAAATCCGCAAGTACGGATTCCATGGCACCTCCCACCAGTACGTCAGCCAGCAGGTCAGCAAGCTGCTCGGGCGCGGCGACCTCAAACAGATCGTTTGTCACCTCGGGAACGGGGCGTCCATCTCGGCGGTCGATGCGGGGCGTCCCGTGGAGACCTCGATGGGTCTCACTCCGCTGCCCGGCTTGGTGATGGGCACGCGCACCGGCGACATCGACGCCGGCATCGTCGGCTACCTGCACCGCGAACTGGGCTGGACCGTCGCCGAGATCGACAACGAACTCAACAAGCGGTCAGGGATGCTCGGCCTCACCGGCCACACCGACATGCGTGATGTGGAGTCGGCGATCGTCGCCGGCGACCCCCGCGCGCGGCTCGGCATGGACATCTACGTGCACCGGCTGGTCTTCTACATCGGTGGCTACGCCGCACTGCTGGGCGGCCTCGACGCGATCACCTTCACCGCCGGGGTGGGCGAGAACTCCGCAGAGGTACGTGCGGCGGTTTGCGCGCGACTGAGAGTCTTCGGTGTTCAGCTCGATGAGGACGCCAACAAGGTGCGCAGCAAGCAGCCCCGGATCATCTCGACCCCCGATTCGAGGGTGCAAGTGCTGGTCGTCCCGACCAACGAGGAACTGGCCATGGCGCGTCAGTCGGTCGAGCTACTCAGCAACGACTGACCAGTCGAGCAGAGCCCGTCTCGTCGAGGGTCGGCACCCGCAGCTGACGGGTTTCGGCCAGTAAGTTGGTTCATATGGCGACTGCGCTGGTCACGGGAAGCACCTCCGGCATCGGATACGCCTTCGCGCCCGAACTCGCCGGGCAGCGCCACGACCCCGTTCTAGTGGCGCGCGACTCGGATCGGCTGGCCGATGCGGGGTCCGATTTCGACAGCACGGGGGTGCAGGCCTGCGTCGCCTGGTCCAGCTGGCTGACAACTGAACTGCACCAACGGGCATGCCTGGCACATTCCAAGTTGCCGGCCTGGGGTTGGGTGCAGGCGACCGAGGTCGCCAGCACCGCACTGGACGCGGCCACCAAAGGTAGAGTTATGGCGATTCCGTCGCGCCGTTGGCGGTTCGCGGTCTGGGGGCTGCAGCACCTGCCGGATGGCCTGGCAAGCTATATCTCCCGCGAGATCAGCAAGTCGAGGAGCGAGATCTGATGGCTGAACTGGGGGGCAACCGCAAGCGCTTCACGTCCCCACTCAACACGATCGCCACCACCGGCGCGCAACAGCTGCTGCTGAAACCGGTGGTGTGGAGCCAGTTGACTGTGCACGTGCATGGTGAACAGAACCTTGAGGGCGTCGAAGAGCCATTCATAGTCATCGCCAACCACTCTTCCCACTTCGACGGGCCACTGATCATGTCGGCGCTGCCACGCCGATTGAGCAAGAACCTGGCAACCGGGGCGGCCGCCGACACCTTCTTCACCAAATGGCACAACGCCGCGATGATCCAGTTGTTCATGAACGGTTTCCCGGTGAACCGGCAAGGCACCCGAAGCCACCGCGGAATGGCGAAGCAGTTGCTCAGCGAAGGGGTACCGATCTTCCTCTTCCCAGAGGGCACGCGGTCGCGTTCCGGCGGCATGGGCCCCTTCACGCCCGGCGTCGCGGCGCTGGCCATCTCCTTCAACTGCCAGGTAGTGCCGTGCGCGATCGTCGGCGCCTTCGCTGCGTGGCCAGCTAAGGAGCCCCGCTGGCGTCCCGGACGGCCCCCGGTACACGTGGTCTTCGGCCTACCGATGCGTCCCCGCCCCGGTGAGATCGCCCACCAGTTCAACGAACGGCTGCGGCGCAAGGTGATCGAACTACACGACTCGACTGCGCACGCATACGGCATGCCCACTCAAGCCGAGATGGCGCACCGGGCGGCCCTGGAGAAGTCCACCCGCGGCAGCCGCCAGGCGGACGACCAACAGACGCCCGCCGACCACCCTGAGCCGGGTTCAGGTCCCGGCAGCCGCGTCATACCAGGCTCCGCCCCACCCGCGGCGGCAACCGAGTCCCCACCGCCCGATCCTGATCCCAGGCAGTAGGCTCGGCAGATGAGCGGCGGACATGGCCTCAATGTGGCGGCGGTGGTCGTTACCTTCAACCGACTGGCGTTGCTGCAGCGTCTGGTTTCCCGGCTCCGGACGCTGGAGGCGGTGGACGCCATCCTGATCGTCGACAACGCGTCCAGTGACGGCACCGGCGAGTGGCTGGCTGAGCTGGTCAAGGAAGAACCGCGCGTGCTGTATCGGAGCCTGCCGACGAACTTGGGCGGTGCCGGCGGCTTCCAGACCGGCCTCCAATGGTCACACGACCTAGGCGCAAATCTGGCCTGGCTGATGGACGACGACGGACTGCCTGACCGCGACTGCCTCGACATCCTGCTGCGCCATCGGGGGGAGTTCGACTTCTGGGGACCGGCGGTGCTCACCGAGCAGCGTCCGGCCGAACTCTGCTTCCCGATCCGACTGCCAGGCACCGCAACCGTCACCCGCACCTTGGCCGAACTTGCGGCCGTCAGCGACAACGGCATCGTGCCCGATGTGGTCATCCCGTTCAACGGCGTTCTGGTGACCCGCGAACTGGTTGACCAAATCGGCACCGTGCGCGCAGAGTTCTTCATTTGGGGTGACGACGTTGAGTACCTGTGGCGAGCCCGAGACGCCGGGGCACGGGTGGCGACCGTGGTGGACGCTCACTTCCATCACCCCGCGACCGACGACCTCGGCACACCGATGCTCTTCGGCCGGACGACCTACAACCACTCGCCCAGCGACCTCAAGCACTACTGCATGGCCCGCAACAACACCGTGAACCTGCTGGCCCACCGCGGCCCGCTGCATGCCGCCGCATTCTGGGCGAAGACTGCCTGGTTCTACGGCTTCGTCCGCCCCAGCCCCAAGCGCCTGCTGCTCTCAGCACAGGCGATAACCGCCGGGCTGCGGGGCGACTTCTCCGGGCATCGGCGCTTTCTGCCCACGACCCCTGCCCGCCCGTCGACCGAATCGCCCCGCCGCGCCGCCCCAGAGGACGAGACAGTTGCGGTCGTGGTGGTCACCTATAAGCGTCCCGAGTTGCTCGACCGGCTACTGGCTGGATTGGCCGCCCAGACCCGTGCCGTGGACGCGATCTACGTCGTCGACAACGCATCTGATCCCGAAACGGCTGCGGTGCTGGACGCGCACGCCGACCTGCCACTGGTCGTCGACCACACCGGCGAAAACCTCGGCGGCGCCGGCGGCTTCCACCGGGGCCTGAAGGCCGCCTACCTGGCCGGCTACGACCGGATCTGGCTGATGGACGACGATGTGCGCCCGGCACCTTGGGCGCTGCAGGCGCTGCTCACCGATGGCGGGCAAGTGCTGGCCTGCGTCCGGGAGGACCGCCACGGACGACTGGTCGAAAAGGCCGCGATCCGGTTCGACCTCACCAACCCCTTGCACATCAAACCTAAGACGGCCACCGTCGACAGTGTCTATCCCACCCGAGCCGCCATGCCGGCGCGGGTGGAGATCGAGAACGCCGCCTTCGAAGGCTTCATGGTGCACCGCAAGGTAGTTGACCAGATCGGCTACCCCGATCCGAGCTACTTCATCTTCTACGACGACTGCGACTACGTGATCCGAGCCCGACGAGCGGGCTTCACCGCGTACGCTCTGCGGGATGCGCTGATGCGCCGGCACTTCGACTTCGTCCAAGGCAATGACCTGGCGAGTTGGAAGGGCTTCTACATGTACCGCAACCTGTTCGTGGTGCACTTCCGCTACGGCACCAACCTGGCGGTGCGGCTAAAGCCGTTCGCGATCACCGCGGCGGTGGTGGCCTTGTCGCCGCTGCGAGGTGGACGCCAAGAAGCCGCGAACGTGCGTCGGGCGTTGCGGGAAGCGCGAACGATGCGGCAACTCGACCCGCGGGCCCGACTCGATTAGTCGCTCATTGTTGAGCGCAGAAAGTCGACGGCTTCGGCGATCGGTGCGTCAAGCACTACCCGGCCATGCTCCAGCACGATGCCGCGTTCACAGATGTCCTTAATCAGTTCCAGGTCGTGACTGACCACCATCAGCGTCTGGCCGGCCGCGCGCAGTTGCTTCATTCTGGCGATGCATTTGCGTTGGAAGGGCTCGTCGCCGACGGCCAGCACCTCGTCTACCAGGAACAGGTCGGGGTCGGTGTGCACGGCTACCGCGAACGCCAACCGCATGTACATGCCGGAGGAGTAGAACTTGACCTCGGTGTCGATGAACTTCTCGATGCCACTGAAAGCGACGATCGAGTCGAAACGCTCGTTCACCTGCTGCTCGCTCAGACCGAGGATGGCTCCGTTAAGGTAGACGTTCTCGCGGCCAGTGAGGTCAGGATGCATCCCAGCACCTACCTCGATCAACCCGGCGATCCGACCGCGGACGCGGACACTGCCGCTGTCCGGAAGCATGACACCGCTGACTAGTTTGAGAGTGGTCGACTTACCGGAGCCGTTGAAGCCAAGCAGCGCAATCGATTCGCCCTGGGTGACAGTAAACGAGACATTGTCGAGGGCGTTGAACTCGTCGCTCAACTGGCCGCGTCGTCCGGTCGCCCACCAGACGATGTACTCCTTGATGGAGCGGGTGTGGCGAAGGTCGAACCTCTTCACTACGTTGGTAAGTTCGGCCATCACCAGGCCATCTGGGGAGGCGGTCATCACAGCTCCTGCGCGAACTTGCCCTCAAGGCGATGGAAGATCACCTGTCCGAGCACTAGGGAAAGCACCGCCACCAACAAGCCCAGCAACCAGACGGTCGTGACGTTGTCGGGCAGTAGATCGGCGGGGCTCTGCCCGGGTGCGATGACACCCTCCACAGGCATCCAGAAGGCGTAGTGCGAAAGCTCAACACCCATCGCCAACGGATTGGTCTGGTAGACGGTGAACAGCCACTTCGGGAGCACGTCGGCGACCATGTGCCATTGGTAGAAGACCGGCGAAACCCAGATGGCCACCATCATGAGCAGTTCGACAAGGTTCTCGGCATCCCGGAAGTAGACATCGAAGGCCGCGAATGCCAAGCCGATACCGAGTGCGAACATGCCGATCACTAGCAGCGCGGCCACCCCACCGACGATATTCATGATGCCGGGACGCCAACCCATCAGCAGGGCACCGACGATCAGCACCACGATCTGCGGCACCACGTGCACGAACGCAACCCAGACACTGCTCACCGGGAACAGCTCACGTGGCAGGTAGATCTTGCCTACCAGTGGGGCGTTAAAGATGATCGACCTCGTGGTGTTAGAGAGAATCTCGTTGAAGAAGTTGATCATCACCATGCCGCTGAACAGGTAAACCACGTAGCCAGGGATCGCTCGTCCCAGACCCAGGAATTGCCCCATCGCGACGTAGTAGACCATCAACTGGACGGCCGGTTTGACGTAGCTCCAGATCATGCCGAGCACCGAGCCACGGTAGCGGACGCGCAGTTCCTTCTTCACCAACAGGTTCAGCAGGAATCGCCACTTGAACAACTCCAGCAGCCCGGCGCTGTGGCCCGGGTGACGCAGCGGCTGATCGGCCAGTTCGACGTCGTTCGTCGCCACCCACGTTACCCTTCGGCGTGCACCTGCTCGGCCTGCGCTGGCTGCTCCGGGGAGATGCCGAAAGTCTGCTCCCAGGTGTCCAGCGAGACCACATCGAATAGCGCCTCCCGATACTGCTTGCGCAGCCGGTCCCAGTTAAGGATGAGCGCGCTGCGGGCGGCCGCGCTGCGCGCCAGCAGGCTGCGCAGCTGCTTGGGGTCACGCCGATACCAAGCGGCCCCCGATCCATCTGCCTTGGTGACCAGTGCCGAGTCGTACTGGCTCAGCACGAAGTACTTGCTGTTGGCGTGGCTGACCGAAGCCTCGGGCCGATCCCTTGATCTGTCGCTGGGCGGCAACAGCTGCCTGACCACCGTCTTCAGCGTCCACGGCACCAGGGTCACCACGTTCGGCGCCTTAGGCGACGTCTTGAACTTCGGCTTGCTCAGCCGCGAAACTGACGGGAACGCGTCCGGATCGGGCTTGTACTGGGCGTCGGTGAACTCTTTGGTCAGGGCGCGCAACTGGGGCATTCTGGTCGTGAGGGATTCGTGCAGGTGATCCGGCCCGGCCAAGATGTCCTCGACCGCCATCAGACGAATAGTCTGCGCATAATACTCGGCCGAGATCGAGTGCTTGACGTCCAGCGTGCTCAACTCGTAGGGCAACCGGCCCCCAAGGTCGTACGGCGAGTGCA
>JAAYVP010000098.1 GCA_012517115.1 Brooklawnia sp.
GACAACTGGGCGCGCTCAGAGGCCACCGCCACCGACGGGCGTGTGCTGGTGGATGCCTTCGTCGACGAGGTGCATCCCATATTGATGTCAGTGCACCAACTCGTGGACGTGGCCCGGATCGGTGGGCTGACCGACCCCGAGGTGCAAGATGTCCACGAATTCCACGAGAACTGGCGTGCTCGCGACTACGGCAGATTCGTGCAGGCGCTCAATCGAGTTGATTCGCTACGCAGAGAAGTCGATGTCCGCACAGCCAAGGACATCGTGCTGACTCTGCTGGCACCCGACATGTACCGCGTCCTGCACGTGGATCGGGGCTGGGACTCCGAGCAGATTCACGATTGGATGAAGCACACAATCAAAGCCCTGCTGCTGAAGCCGTAGGCACTTTCCTCGACCGGCAAGGATCGGCGCCCAGCCCGAGCCGTTGGCCGCGCCCGCCGACATAGGCTGGACGCTGTGGTGCAGATCATCCCAGCCGCCGGCGTGATAATCGTCAACGACAAGGGCCAGATTCTGCTCGTCCAGCGAGGCCACCAGCCCCAAATGGGCAAGTGGACCGTGCCGGGTGGGCGTCTGGAGGCGGGTGAGACGCCAGAACAGGCGGCCGTCCGGGAGGCATTCGAGGAGACCGGCCTGCACGTGCGTATCGAACGTGAAGCGCTGCGCGTCCGACTGCCGGCTGGGGATGACCGCGAGTTCGACGTACGCGACTTCGTCGCCACCGTGGTGGGCGGCAGCCTGACCCCCGGGGACGATGCCGAGGACGCGCGCTGGTTCAGTCCTGATCAGCTCAATTCAGTGGAACTGACCACCAATCTGCTCGGCCACCTGACAGCTGCCGGGCTGGCATCCGGTTTCGAAACGGCCTGATCAGCCCCGCCCGAAGCCGCTCGGACGCGGGCACACTCCGCTGGCCTGGATCGGCTTCTGACACAATGGCCGAGTGAGAACTGCCACACGTGTCCAGTCGATCCTTCGGAAGGCCCGGCAACACCTTGCCTTCGCGGCGGGCAATGCCGCAGCCTTCGCTTCACGGATGACCGGACGCGGCACCGGGGCGTCCATCAAGGGCGCAATCATGACTCGCGTCGATCCCACATTGTTCCGCACACTCCTGGCCGGCAAGCGCATCGGCGTGGTCTCCGGGACGAACGGGAAGACCACCACCACCCATCTGTTGACTGCGGCACTGCGTGCATCAGTGGCCGACCCGCGCGAAGTGGTGACCAACCCGGACGGCGCGAACCTGCGGGAGGGCGTGGTGTCGGCGCTCTCGACCCGGCCTAAGGCGCCGATCGCGGCGCTCGAAGTGGACGAGCAGGTGGTGGCCGACGTGATTCGCCATGGTCGGCCCGAGGTGCTGATCATGTTGAACTTCAGCCGCGATCAACTAGACCGGCACCATGAAATCAATGCGCTGGGACGCAAGTGGCGCCAAGCGTTGACCGAGGCCGGCGATGAGGGTCCCACGGTGGTGGCCAATGCGAAAGACCCGCTGGTGGCGTGGTCAGCCCAGCCTGCCCGGAAGGTCATTTGGGTCGACTTGGGGACCGACTGGTCGCAGGACTCCGCACTGTGCCCGAACTGCGGATCGGTGCTGGGTCACGACGCAGCCGGACGCTGGGACTGCCCCGGTTGCGAACTCGGCGAACAGCCGTGTGATTACCGAGTCGACGGTGACGAAGTGGTCATGCCGGACGGCGAACGGATGCGGCTCGGTCTGCAGGTGCCCGGACGGTTCAACAACGGCAACGCCGCCTGCGCCCTCGCGGCCGCCGTCGAGATGGGGGTCTACGCCCCGGTCGCCATCAGAGGCATGCGCACCGTGCAGGCGCCTGCCGGGCGCTTCGCGATCGGCACCTACGGCGACACCAAGGCGCGCCTGGTGCTGGCGAAGAACCCAGCCGGTTGGGCTGAGTCGCTGCTGGTGATGGAGTCCGACCCGGTGATCTTGGCCATCGATTCCCTGATCGCCGATGGCACCGACGTGAGCTGGCTGTGGGATGTCGACTACGAGCGATTGGCCGGTCGGCGGGTCATCGCGACCGGACCGCGGTCCGCCGACCTGGCGGTCCGGTTGAGCTACGCCGAGGTGGCGCACGAGGTGATTCCCGATGTCGCGGACGCGCTGAAGGGGCCGTTCGACGGCACGGTCGATGTGCTGGCCACCTATTCGGTCTTCTTGCGACTGTGCCGCATGGGAGGGGTAGATCTGAAATGACTCACAAGATCGTGGTGGTCTACCAATCGCTGCTGGGCATCTACGGCGACCGCGGCAACGCGAAGGTGCTGCTGAAGCGCCTGCAGTGGCGCGGTGAACCGGCCGAACTGGTCGATGTTGAACCCGGGCAGCCGCTGCCCCCAGATGGCCTGATCTACCTGCTCGGTGGCGGTGAAGACCAGGCGCAGATCGCCGCCGTCAAGCAGTTGCAGGCCGATGGTGGCCTGCAGGCTGGGTTGGACGCTGGCGGTGTGCTGTTCGCGGTCTGCGCGGGTTACCAACTGTGCGGGCGATCGTTCACCGTTGGCGAGAATGACGAGGTCTTCGCCGGTCTCGGGCTGCTGGATGTCGAGACCCGCCGGGGCCCCCAACGCGCGGTGGGCGAAGTGCTGACACGTTGGACCCGTCCGGACGGAGGCCTGGAGTTGCTCACCGGCTTCGAGAACCACGGCGGGTTCACCAGCCTCGGTTCAGACGCCAAGCCATTCGCGAAAGTCGAGATCGGCGTCGGTAACGGCACCGACGGCTACGACGGCGCCGTGCAGGGCCGCGTCATCGGCACCTACCCCCATGGCCCGATCCTGCCCCGCAATCCGGCGCTGGCCGATTACTTGCTCGAACTCGCGCTAGGACGCACACTCGGGCCGCTCCCGCGTCCCGATGTCAATGCCGAGCACGACCGGCTGCGCGCCCAACGACTGGAAGTTGTCCGCACCACGAAGAACCGGGCCGAGCAGACCCGCTAGCCGCGTGTCATTCAAGACCCTGAACCCGCGCTCTGCGGCGGACGCCGGACGCACCGAACCCGGCCACGATGAGCAGGCAACCCAGCCAGGCCGTCCCGCCCAACAGAAGGCTCCTCGGTTCGGCAGTGAAGCGGTGCCACCCCATCCAGCCCAAACCCCAAACCAGCCCTAAGGCCACCGCGAACTGGCGATACAGGCGACCAGCCATCCCCAGCGCCGCCGCCACGAGCACCGCATAGGCGCCGATGGCCACAACCAAGTCGGCCTCGTCAAGGCTCAGACCCAGTGACGCCTGAACCACACCTGCGCTGGTCAGCAACTGGACGCAACAGAAACCCAAGGCGAGGCCCCAACCGGTGTCGGTGCACAGATGCTCCAACCATCGTGCGCGCTGCTTGGCCAGCCGCCAAGAGACCAGGCACAACGAGATGACTCCGAGTCCCAACCACGTCACAGTGGCGACAATCGCCCCTGCTCGGGCGCTCAACACCCAGGCAACCTGCGTGAGGCCAGCAACGATGCCCGGCCCACCGATTGAGGCCAGTCGCATGGATGGTCGGCCGCGCGCAGACCACTGCCAAACCAGGAAGACGACCAGGCAGGCGATGATCGCCCACCAGACCCAGAATGCCCGCGGATCGTTGCCAAGCAGCAACCCCGACTCGCCGAACAGTGCCCCGGTTGATCTCCCGTCCGGCTCGGTCCGCAGGGCCAGGATCGACCCGGCGATGACCAGTGCGGCAGCGAAGGAAGTTAGGACGGCGGGCAGCAGCCTTGGCCCATGCGTCGCGTCATGTGCATTGGTGACCACCCCTCGATTCAAGCAGGTTGGTCATCGGGAGGCGGGTCCGGTTGCTCGGCCGCGGGCATCAGCGCAGTCGTGTCATCCCACGTGACCTGATGACTGCCCTCCGGATGAGCGACCCGCGATCGGGCGGCTCGGGCCCGTAGCCGCTGTTGCGCGAGCTGACCCCAAGGGCTGCGGATGTGAGGGCCGATGCTGCCCGCAGGCAGGGCGCGACCAAGCTGTGAGGCCCGCCATTCGTCCCGGAAGACGCGGTAGGCAGTCAGGTCGAGTTCGGCAAGGATGTTCTCGATCGCCGACAGGATCGTGCCGCGCAGTAACCAGAGCTTCGTCTGGCCGGTGTCGACCCGCATCAGTTCGGTGAGGTTCGCGGTCGCTGCGCGGGCGTCGACCATCGCTGCTTCGTGGCGTTGTTCTGCCTCGGCAGCGTCCCCGATGGCGTCGCTTTCGACAAGATCGGCGAACGTCTTGATCACTCGGCTCAACCCGTCCAACACGCTTGCGAGGGCGGGACGTACGTAGTCGCCATAGCCATCGTCGGGGGTGCGTTGTTCAGGCGCGGCGGTTTCGACGATCCGGAAGAGATTCCGGCTGGACAGCAGACTGCGTTCCATCGCCTCAAGCCCGTTGCGTACCAGTGGCACGACATCAGCATTAAAGATCTGGCGGGTGTTGTAGCGCTGCACGTCGGCCGCCTCGTCCAGCGTTGTGGTGGCGGACGAGATTAGCGGGGTGATATGCCGGGTGGCGCGGAGCCAGCGGCTGGCTTCGTCTTTGGTCATCGGGTGCTGTCTCAGGTGGGAGGAGGTATCGCCGAAAACTTCGGACAACCGGGCAGAAATCTCTTTCAGGTCGCGCGTCAGGTCGGGAATCCGCACCCGTCGGGGCCACAGCAAGGGCAACAAGATCCCGACTGCCGTACCGATAAGCGTGTTGGCGAACCGAGTGAAGGCGGCTACTTCCGCGCCGGCCGAGCCGAGAATCAGCATGGCGCTGATGGCGGCCTCAAGGGATCCGCTCTCCAGCCGCAGCACTCGTGCCATCATCAGCGCCGCGAAGACGACCAGGGCGAGTGACCACCAATGCAGGCCGACGAACGTGGCCACGACCATGGCGACAGAGATGCCAGTAAGTACCGCAACCACACGCACCATCCCGGCACGAAACGAGCCACGCAATGATGCCTGGACGATGAGCATCGCGGTCAGAGCACCGGTCAAGTCCACCGGGGCTGGCAGCAGCTTGACGGTCAACAGGTAGCCGAGCACGGTGGCGACGGTCAGACGTCCCACATCCTCGACCGCCGCTCCAAGCGCACCGCGAAGATCCGAGACGCCGCTCGGCAGCCCCGGCCAGATCTTGCGCAACCAGTCGCGCAGGTGGTGCTTCTTCAGCTTGTCGACCATCTACCAGAGGTTAGTTCGCCCACCCCGAAGACACCTCCTCGGTGCGGCAAGTGTTGCCGACATCACCGGCAACCCAGGTTTGGTTGGCCGAGGGTCGCCGAGTTGGTCCTCAGCCGAGGTCGACTCTGCCCGCGAGCTGGAAACCGGCTGAGTCGAAGAGCAACTCATAGGGCACCTGGTGACGCTGACTTGCCCACACGGCCGCATCCGGCGGCGGTCCCTCGGGCCCCCAGGTGGGGGTGCCTTCGTCCACCACGACGAAATCGGGAGCCGGGTTGTCGTTCTGGAACGCGTAGACCTCCGCGCGAGGCACCAGTGGCGCCATCAGCACCGGGTCTGATTCGACTGTCGATCCCTCGGGGATCATGCTGACGACGGCCATTGCCGCTTCCCAGCGCTCAGTGCCTCGGTAAGACTGCGGATCGGTGAGCCGGGCCAGCGACATGGACGGGCCCAACGCCAGCGTCGTCGCCGCCGCCAGAACCGGCGGCAGCCAGCGCCAGCGAAGGGTCGGTCGACCGGCCATCCCGTCCAGCAGTGCGGCGAAGACAACGGGCATGAGCACTGCTGAGTAGTGCCAACGATGCCCCCAGTACGCGGGGACGTCCCCGATGAAACGCCAAATGAGCGTGGGCAGCACGAGCAGGACGAGGGGGGACCGCAGGCCGATCAGTCCCGTGCTGGTCACCAGCATCACGACCGTCAGCCATTTCTCCGCCGGGACAAAGAATTGCAGCAGCCCGGCCAGCCGGTCGGAGTAGGCGTACTCGCCGCCCGGGTTGAACGCCGGCAGGATGACGTAGGTGGCCAGGACAAACCAGACCACTCCCCAGATGGCGAGACCAAACCCGAGCCTGCGTCGCATTCGCTCCACGGCCAGCGGCTCAACCATGAACCCCCGCGGTCGGCGCCATGCCATCACCAGTCCGAAGACCAGGACGGTCAGGCCAAGATCCGCCTTGACGAAGACCAAGGCTGCCGCCCACGCGGCAGCCGCCCGCGGTCTGCCCTCAAGGTGAGCGGTGAGAGCGAAGGCGAACAGCGGCACCGCGAACGCGATCTCGTGGAACTGCACAGCGGCCGCAGGCTGCAGTCCCCAACTAAACGCGTAGGCCACGCCGAAGACAGCGCCCCAGCCGAGCCCCTGGCGGCGGGCCGCGAGCCGCGTGAGCGGGAACGCAGACAGTCCGAACAGCACCGCCTGCAGCACGAGCAGCGCCTTAGGGGAAGGCCAAAGCGCCCAGACCGGCCCCAGTAAGACCAGGATCGGGTGGAAGTGGTCGCCGAGCAGGTTGAACCCCTCACCCTTGAGAGGCACGATCGGCGGGCTGCACGTCGAGTAGGCCTTGGCCAGTTGGGAGAAGATCGCCAGGTCCCAGGACGGCGTAACCAGACCAATCCACTGTACGTATGCCAAGAGACTGTAGATCCCGGCCGCCAGCACGGCAGTCGCAGCGGCGAGATAACTCGGTCGGCGTGTCGCGTCCATAGCCACGTCAGACCACCCCGCTGATTTCGGACAGCCATTGGGCGCCAAGCACTCGGTCGGCGCACCCGAGGAGCCTGAGCCTTGCAGGACGATAGCATGACAAATGTGAAGCCAGCGTTCGCCGCCCCACGAATCGCCATCGTGGTCCGCACCCGAGATCGGCCTGAGTTTCTTCACCGCGCCCTGACGAACATCAACGAGCAGACGTTTCGCGACTACTCGGTTGTCGTGGTGAACGACGCCGGTGATCGCGCCGCAGTCGATGCCGTGATCGCTGGGGCGCCACCGGAAACCCGCGACCGGACCACGGTGCTGCACCGTAGCGAGAGCACCGGGATGGAGGCAGCGGCCAACGCAGGGTTGCGTGCATCAAGCTCGGAGTTCTGCTGCATCCATGACGACGACGACCTGTGGGAACCAGAGTTCCTGGCGCGCACTGTGACGTTCTTGGATACCCATCCCGAGACCGAGATGGTCGTGGCGCGCATCTTCATCCGTTACGAGAAGCTCACCGACGGCGGCTACATCGAGACCGGACGCAAGGAGTTTTGGACCGACCTGCCGTCCATCACGATTCAGCACTTGCTCTTCACGAACCGTATGGTGCCGATCGGGGTCATCTACCGCCGTCGACTGCATGACGATGTGGGGTTCTACGATGAGTCGCTGCCGGTGGTGGGCGACTGGGAGTTCAACCTGCGCGTCGCTGCCAAACATGAGATCGGGATCCTCGACGAGCCGTTGGCCCTTTGGTGCCAGCGACCCGATGCGACCGGGGCGTCAGCCAACAGCGTGATTGCCGCACAACGACTTCACGAGCAATACGACATGAAGGTCCGCAACGACGCAATCCGCGAAGACCTCGCGGCGGGCAGATCGATTGGACCTTACCTTTATCAGGCGTATCTGCTCAAGGAGGTCTTCCGCCACGTTGACCTTTGGGGCGAACGCCTGACAGACCATGTCAACCGGCAGGTGGAAGCTCAAGGAGATCGCCTACAACAGGAACTCTCGCGCCGGGCCGACGAGTTGGCGCACGAGCAGCGTGAGCAGTTCGGCAGGATCTTCGATGAGATGCACGCACGCCTCGACCGGCTCGAACGTCTGCTCGCGCTGCGTACCAACCCTCTCTATCTCGCGAAACGCGGTTTCGACAAGGTATTCCGCGGTCGCACCGAGGTGGAGTGAGCTAGCGGCGTCGCCAAGGCCAGCCGCGCCACCGGCGTCCCCGGCCGGTGCGTAGCGCTGCCGCCACGTCGTCCCACCACTTTGACTGCGCGGCGAGAATAGCTTGGCTGGGCTCGGCACACGGCTCAGCCAGTGGTCTCAAAGTGGCAGCGAGGTCGTGGTCAGCGGCCAACAATTCCGCCAGCGACGGCACCGGTTGCTGCCGACCGAACCGCTGCAGTGCACCCGTCAGCCGCACCTGCCCATACTCGTCCGGTGCAACAGCAATGACTGGCAGTCCGCCCGCGCAGGCGAAGACCACCGGATGGTAGCGCGACGTCACCACGACGGTCGCCTGCCGGGTCAGGGCCGCCGTGGTGAGAGCGGGACGAATCGGGTTCAGTTCGGCCTTCGAGCTGAGGCGCTCGGCGATCTGAGCGTGGAACGCCTCGTCGCCATCCCCTTTACCGACTGTGCTCATGTGCGGCAGGAAACAGAGCGAGGCGTCCAACCTCGCGGCGACCGCATCTAGCAGCCGGGCATACCCTTCGGCGGCGGCCTGGCGAGGGAAGTGGTCGGGTGGGGTGCTGAAAGTCGCCGCGATCTTCGGCTCGGTGCTGGGTTCGATCGGGGGAACCGGGTCTGGTAATTCCGATGCATCGTCCAGCACTGCGCGTAGCCGGGCATGGGCGGGCAGCAGATCGCGGGCCAGCCGGAGCGAATAGTCTTCACGCAGGCCGACGAGAGCCCCATGATTGAGCAGTTCCGTCAACGTGCCCCGGTCGGTCGCCGAGAGCTCCGGCCCCAACGTCTGGCCACCGATGACCACGCGTTTGCCCAGGCCCGCGGCCAAGTGCGCCATCGCGGCCCGCTCGTACAGCAACCAACCATAGTGGGAGTTCATGTTCCCGCCGCCCGCAATGAAGAGCGCATCGACCCGCCGCAGGGTTTCGATGACGCCGAAGACTTGGTCATGTGGCGGCAGCGCTCGGGTGTCGCCAGCAAAGACCGCCTTGATCTCCCCGAGGTAGCGCTCACGATCGACGGGCGGCCATGGGAAGACCAGCGTCGGTGCTGCGTCCAACGCGGACCCGAAGTGAGCATGGGTCTGCACCGGGTCACGGGTCAGGAGAACTATTGAGTTGATACCTCGGCGATTCAACTGCTCGACAGCAGCGTGCACCATCGCCTCGTCGCCAACATGGTAGACCGGCTGGCCGATGTCACCCAGGATTGCCACCCGCACCATTGCCCACTCACTCCCCCTTGGCTGCACACGCCAGCGTAGCCGCCGAAGAGTCCGCAGCGCACGACCGTGCACTCTTGCCGTCAGTCTGACAACAGGGGATGCTGAAGCCATGAGAGCCCGTCCGAGTCTAGTTCTCGCGATCATCACCGGGCTGGTGGTCGTGCTTGCGGTGATCGCGGGGGTGCTGACCACCAGGCGTGGGCCGCCAGCGCTCGACGCCACGACACCGGAAGGCACCGTGCAACTGTTCGTCCTGGCCTTCATCGAAGGTGAAGATGAGTCGGCCGTCGCCTTCCTTGACCCTGACCTTGGCTGCACGGCGCCCCTGCGTGAGGTCTACCGTCCGACCCGGGTTTCCCTTGCAGTGGTTAGCACCCGGACGTCGGGGCAGCACGCCGATGTCGTCCTAGATGTGACCGAGTACGATAACGGCCCATTCGATTCCTGGTCACACCGCGAGGCCTACGACCTCGTTCGGGCCGATTCCGGTTGGCTGATCACCGGCAACCCTTGGCCGATCTACAGCTGCAGGTGAGGAGACGAGATGGCGCTGGGAATCATGGTCAGTTTCATCACCGGGGTTTTGATCTTAGGTGCGGTGGCACTGGTTGTGTCAGCCGCCCGTCGGCGCGGTGCGGCTGGCATTGACGCCCAGACTGTCCGCCGCATCTTCCAGTACGCGGTGCTCTATTGGCTGTGCGTGGTGGTGGCCATCGGCCTTGCCGAACTTGTCGGGCGCTTGCTGGGGGCTGAAGCAGCCCCGTGGGAGGACGATTCCTACCAGCTGGCCCAGGCGTTGGCGTTCGTTCTTGTGGGATTGCCGCTGGCGGCGGCGCTCGGCTGGTGGACGCGGCGACGTCACCGCGCCGACCCGGCAGAGACGGCATCGCCGGTGTTCAACGTGTACCTAACCCTGACAGCACTGACCAGCCTGGTGGTGGCCGCGGTCGCTGTGCAGGGGTTGGTCTTTGAGGCCCTTGACCAAGGCGAACTGGACGCCGATGCAGCCGGTCAGCTGGTGGCCTGGGGTGCGCTGTGGTTCGGGCATTGGTTGATCGCCCGTCGGGCGTTGGACTCTGAGCGAGCGATGCCGCACTTGCTGCTCGGATCGCTGGTGGGCTTGGCCTTTGCAGTGACGGGTCTAGTCATGACGCTGGGCACCTCCCTTGACCTGTTGTGGCGGCCGAGGGCGATCACCAGGCCCATCGCCGGGCTGGCGCAGGGCGGTGGCCTGCTGCTGGCGGGCGTACTGGTTTGGGTGCGTTACTGGCTGACCGCGGCGAGCCATCTTCCCAGGCGGGCCAGCTGGCTGGCGTACGCGCTGCTGATCGGCGTCGGCGGTGGACTGATCATGGCGATCGTCGCGGCCAGCCGACTGCTTTGGAGCGTACTGGTTTGGTTCCTGGGTGATCCGCAAGACGCCACGCCCGCGGCGCATTTCGACTCCGCCGCGATGGACTTGGCCGCTGTGATCAGCGGTGCCTTGGTCTGGTGGTACCACCGAGCGGTGCTCGGCGAGTTTGCGGCGCAACGCAGCGAAGTGCGGCGGATCTATGAATACCTCGTCGCCGGCATCGCCTTGGTCGCGGCGGCGGCCGGGGTTGGGACGATTTTGGTGGCGCTCATCGAGGCTGCCACACCCGGCATCGATATCGGCATGACGACGGTGAACACCCTGCTGGCCGCAGTGACACTGCTGGTGGTTGGCACCCCGGTCTGGTGGCTGCACTGGCGCAGAATCCGAGTCGCGGTCGCCGCCGACCCCAACCGCGAGGTCACCGCGCTGACCCGACGGATCTACCTCGTCGTGCTCTTTGGTGTCGCGGGTGTGGCGGCCGTCATCGCGCTGCTCATGGTCGGCAATACCTTCTTCAATGACCTGGTGGACGCTCAGTTGGGCGCCGCAACGCTGCGTTCGATGCGCTATTCGCTAGGCGTGCTGGTGGCCAGTGCTGCGGTCTCGGCGTACCACGGAGCGATCTTCCGTCAGGACCGAAACACCGCGGTTGCCGGCCACACAGCCGGACCTCGGTCGGTTGTATTAATCGGTACGGACGACCCGGCGCTGGCGCGGATGGTGCATCAGGCTACCGGCTCTCGGGTAGAACTGTGGGAACGCACCGACGTCAACCCGATAGCCTGGGACGAGACGTCCGTGCTGACAGCATTGAGCGGGCACCCCGGACAGGATCTCGTACTGACCGCCGATGAGCAGGGGTTTCAACTCATGATCGTCGAGCCGAGACGCTGAACGCTAGGCCGAGCGTCGCAGCGTGCGTCCGATTGTGATGAGCATCGCCACGAACGTTGTCAGCCATGCTGCCAGTGCTACCCAGCTCTCCGCATAGCCGATTGCGTGGACGATCGGCAGCCGGTCGACGTCCCCGAGGAACTGCGCGCCCACACCGTACATGCCCAGTGGGAAGACGATGCTCCAAAGGGTCGCCTCGTACCGCAGCGGTATCCGGTGCAGCACATGACGCCAGAGTCCGGCCAGCAGCAGCGGCGGGATCAGCCAGGTACCGAAGGCCCAGAAGAAGACGGCCGTGCCGGCGATCAGCCCCCGAGTGGCATCCACCATCGGGGCGCTGGCCATGTCGACGATGCGGGCGCTGGACACCACGGTGATCGCGGTGGCGCCCATGGCAACCCAGTATGGCGGGGTCAGGTCGGATGGCCGGAACGGGAAAGCCAGCATTCGGATCGCGACGAAGACACCAACAGCCCCGTACAGGAAGACCCCCACTGACCAGGAGAAGACCGCCAGCAGTGCCATCCACTGGCGCCACGCCTCAAGTTCCACTTCCAATGTGGCAGCTAGCACGGCGATCGACTGGCTGGCAACCGCCCAGATGAACCAGGTCCCGTTGGCCGTCGACAGCGGCACCGTCTTTCGCTCGCCAAGCACCGCCGTCCACGGGATGGTGTAGCCAAGCACGACCCAGGCGACCGTGGCAACAAGCAGCAGTACTAACGAGATGAAATGGAAGCCCGACTGGCTCAGGCGGCTGCCCAACACCGAGGTGGCGGCGACGAAAGTGAAGAAGCCGAACGCGCGGGCAGGGTCGGCGAAGTCTTCTGCCATCGCGGATCGATGGCGAGACAACCGAACCAGATTGAGCCCGATCAGGCTCAGGTACGCGACCACAGCGACGGTCAGCAGCAGCGCCGAGATCAAGTACCAGCCGTTGGTGAGCATGCCCACCGAAACGATGCCGGTGGCCATGACCAGCGCGAAGTATCCGGGGGTTAGCCCCCGGATCGCCACATCAATGCGACGCGCGACATCAGATCGCCGAAGGTTCATCTCGACCAGTATGACGTTCTACCCCGGCAAGAATGACGCCCAAGTGCCAGACTGGGTGATCAGATCCTGAATCGCTCACTTGTGACATAGGGATGAGTCGCCATGCTCCGCCATCCGCCCTACTTTGTCGCCCCCGGATCACGGGTACCGCTCGGGGCGACCTTCGATGGTTTTGGCACCAACTTTGCGATCTTCTCCGAAGTCGCCGAGGCGATTGATCTGTGTCTGTTCGACCAGGACGGCGCCGAGACGAAGATCGCCATGACAGAGATCGACGGTTACGTCTGGCATATTCGGCTGGTGGGGCTGGGGCCCGGCACCAGGTACGGGTACCGCGTCCACGGCCCGTGGGATCCGCAGCGCGGGCTGTGGTGCAATCCGGCGAAGCTGTTGGCCGACCCGTATGCGCTGATGTTCGACGGCGCAGTCGCCGACCACCCAGCGCTGTCGGTGTTCGACCCGGAACGCCCCAGCTTCCCCGACCTGCGTGATTCGGCTCCGTACACCATGCGTGGCATCGTCGTGGCGCGCAGCTTCGACTGGGACGATGACTCGCCACCCCGAACACCGTACGAAGAGACGCTGATCTACGAGACCCACGTCAAGGGGCTGACCATGCGTCACGAGGGTATCCGGCCAAGCCTCCGGGGTACTTACCTCGGTGTCGCTCACCCGGCGACTGTTTCGCATTTGCGCCGGATCGGGGTCACGGCCATCGAACTGTTGCCGGTGCACCAGTCGGTCACCGAACCTTCGGTCGCCCGCGCCGGGCTGACCAACTACTGGGGCTACAACACTTTCGGCTTCTTCGCACCTAATCGGGCGTACGGGGCATCGGCGACGCCCGAGGGAGTGATCGGCGAGTTCAAGACGATGGTCCGTGAACTGCACCACGCCGGCATTGAGGTGATCTTGGACGTGGTCTACAACCACACGGCCGAAGGAGCCCCCGACGGGCCGACTTACTCGCTCCGCGGCATTGACAATCCCGCCTACTACCGGCTGGATCCGGCAAACCCGCGCCGCTATATCGACACCACCGGTGTCGGCAACTCCCTCAACTCCCAGCACCCGATGTCGCTGCGGCTCATGATGGATTCGCTGCGCTACTGGGTGACCGAAATGCACGTGGACGGATTCCGTTTCGACCTGGCGCCGACTCTGGCCCGCGAGGTTGACGCGGTGGACCGCCTGTCGTCCTTCTTCACCCTCGTCGCGCAAGACCCGACACTCGGCGAGGTGAAACTGATCGCCGAGCCTTGGGACGTCGGTCCGGGCGGCTACCAGGTCGGTGCGTTCCCGCCGCAGTGGTCGGAGTGGAACGGCCAGTATCGCGATGTGGTGCGGGACTTCTGGCGGGGTGAACCGGCCCTGGTCGACGACTTTGTCGCCCGGATCAGCGGCTCGCGCGATATCTATGCCCGCACGGGACGCAAACCCGTGGCGTCCATCAACTTCGTCACGGCGCATGATGGTTTCACCCTGCGAGACCTGGTTTCGTACGAACGCAAGCACAACGAGGCCAACGGGCAGCAGAACCGGGACGGCACAGACGACAACCGCTCCGCAAACTACGGGGTCGAAGGCCCGACCGACGACCCGGCGATCCTGGCGACACGGGCCCGGCAACAACGCAATCTCCTGGGCACGCTGTTCTTCTCGCAGGGGGTGCCGATGCTGCTCGGTGGCGACGAGCGCAGCAGGACCCAACTCGGCAACAACAACGCTTTCTGTTTCGACAGCGAGCTGACGTGGCTGCACTGGCATCGAGATGACCTGCAATCTGAAGACTTGGAGGCCTTCACCGTGCTCTGCTCCAGGCTCCGTCGTGAACACCCCGTCTTCCGGCGTCGGTACTACGAGCGGGACGCCTCGACTCGCCCTGGCGACGCGCATGGCGCACCCGGCGATGTTGTTTTCCTTCGCACCGATGGGCAGGTGATGACCCCCGCTGACCAGGCCGCTTTCGTGCGGGCCTTCGGGCTTTTCCTCAACGGGAGCGGATTGAACTGGCTCGACTCCTGGGGCCGGCCGTCTTCGGATGACTCGTTCCTGCTCTGGTTCAACGCCTGGGATCAAGGCGTCGTGGTCACCCAGCCCGGGACGAATCTGGGCACGAGTTGGATCGGCGTGCTGGACACCACGCACCCACGCGGCGAGTCCGGGGTGGAGTTCCGAGCCGGAGACACCTTCCAGTTGCCTGGCCGGTCGATGCTGGTCTTGCGCTGCACTGACCTTGACGCCCTGCCGAGGTTGTCGGATGAGGTGGGACGGATCGGTCCACTCAAGGCCGAAAGCTAGCTTCAGCGTCCCAGCACGGCGTCCAGTTCTGCGGCCAGCGACCCGGGTCTTTGCTCTCGCAACGCGTAGCTTGCCCGGATGATCGGCTTGTTCACGGTGATCACCCGAGTCAGATCGATCGGTGTGCCCGAGACGACGACATCGCAATCGGTGGCATCCAAAGTGGCCGCCAGGTCTTGCACTTGGGCCTCGCCGTAGCCCATCGCCGGAATCACTGCCGCAGCGTTGGGGTAACGCACGTAGGTTTCGGCAATGGCACCGATCGCGAATGGGCGGGGGTCCACCAACTCAGCCGCACCGCCCGCTCGTGCCCCGATGACACCAGCCCCGAACGTCATCGAACCGTGCGTCAGCGTTGGCCCGTCCTCGACGACCACCACTCGACGGCCACGCACCGCGTCTGGGTCGTCCAGGGTGACCGGGCTGTCCGCCCGGATGATGCGCGCGTCCGGGTTGAGCTTGCGGGCATTCGCCTCGACCATCTCAATTGCCTCGAGCGAGGCTGCATCGCACTTGTTGACCAGCACAACATCGGCCAGCAGCAAGTTCGCCTCTCCTGGATGGTACTTCAACTCGTCGCCCGGTCTTAGCGGGTCGACCACCACGAGGTGCAGGTCAGGCACGAAAAATGGCAGGTCGTTGTTGCCGCCGTCCCACACGATGACGTCTGCCTCGGCCTCGGCTTGCCGCAGGATGCGCTCGTAGTCCACACCCGCGTAAACGATCGACCCGGCCACCAGGTGCGGCTCGTATTCCTCGCGCTCCTCAATCGTGCAATCGTGGCGGTCGAGGTCGTCGAGGTCCGCGAACCGCTGAACCGCCTGGGCAGCCAGATCCCCGTACGGCATCGGATGGCGCACCACTGCCACCCGGAGTCCCCGCTGTTGCAGCAGGTCGGTGATGAACCGAGTTGTCTGCGATTTCCCGCTCCCGGTCCGCACCGCGGTGACTGCGATGACGGGACACGACGAGGCAAGCATCGTCGGACGTCCACCCGGCAGCCAGAAGTGGGCGCCGTTCGCGATGCACAGCGACGCCAAGTGCATGACGTGCTCGTGGGTCACATCGGAGTAGGCGAAGACCACCTCTGCTATGTCTTCTTTTCGAAGCAGTTCCGGCAAGTCAACCTCAGCCACAATCGGGATGCCGTCGGGATAGCGCGGTCCGGCCAGTTCGGGCGGATAGCAGCGTCCCGAGATGTCGGGGATCTGGGACGCCGTGAACGCCACGACCCGGACCCCCGGGTCCGAGCGAAAGAGCACGTTGAAATCGTGGAAGTCGCGCCCGGCGGCCCCCAGAATAACGAGCCTACGTTGCGTGGTAGTTGCGGCCTGCACGGCACAATGGTGCCATCAGGACGCCGCCACCGAGGCCAAAGCCGGTCGCTGTTCGATCGGGCACTCCCGGTGACAACGACCCAGGTCAGCAAGAATCGCCGTGTCAGATGGCCAGGAGGAGTCAGATGGTTGCTCGAGCCGATCCGCCCAACGAGCCCGACAATGTAGTTCCGTCCCCCGACCAAACCAGCTCATTCAATGCCGCGCAGATGCAGGAGCTGACCCGCCAACTGATCGACGAGCCAGGCGGACCCCACGCCGCCCTGGCCGCAATTGCGCAGTTCATGCAACAACACGGCGGTTTCAGTTCCGGGTGGACGCGTCGGCAACCGGTGCTGCTTCCTCGCCGCAGCGAACCCGTCTACTTCGTCGTCAGAGTCGAGTTGAACAACACCCATCCCCCGATCTGGCGTCGGCTACGGGTGGCCAGCGACTTGATGCTGTCCCAGGTGCACGAGATCCTGCAGATCGCCATGGGCTGGACCGATTCCCATCTGCATCACTTCGAGATGGGCCCGGGCGCCCGAGATCTCCATCTTCAGCCCTTCCTCAACCAGTTCGACCTGGACGAGGGCGAGGAAGGCCTTCTCGAAGAGCAGGTGCGACTGGACGAGGTGATCGCCAGCGAAGGCGATCGGCTGCACTATATCTACGACTTTGGTGACAATTGGCAGCACACCATCCGGCTAGAGAAGATCCTCCCCTTCAACCAGGGCGATCCGGTGGCCGAATGCGTGGCTGGCCGCCGCGCCTGCCCGCCCGAGGATGTCGGCGGTATCGGCGCCCACCAGGAGTTGCTGGACGCTCTCGCCGGTCGTCCGCCTGCCGGAGCCGACGAGGAGTGGCTCGAACAACTGCTGGTCTGGCTACCTGACGACTACGACCCGGCTGCCTTCTCGGTGGTGGAGGTGAACGAGCAACTGCTCGCCGGACCGCTGCCGGACCTCGCCAACTGGCATCCGATGATCGCTGACCTGCTGGACCGATACCGTGGTGGCCCGCTGTCCCCGCTGGGCAGGCTGATCAAACAGGCCACCAGCGGCTCGACCGAACTCAGCGACGCCCAGGCGCAGGCGGCGGTGCACCGCTATCAGCACCTGCTGCGCACCATTGGAGACGGGGTGAAACTGACCGCCGCTGGTTATCTGCCACCACGAATCGTTCACGCTCTCTACACCGAACTCGGGTTGCAGCAGCGCTGGTTCGGCGCCGGAAACCGAGAAGACCAGACCCTGCCCGTGCTCGACCTGCGCCAAACAGCCACCGCCCTAGGACTGCTCCGCAAACAGAACGGCAAACTGTCACCGACCCGGTTCAGCGTAAAACACCTGGACGATCCCCACGCTCTGCTCGCGCACATCGGGTCAAGGCTGCCCCTGGGTCGGCCCTATGAACGCGACGCGGGTCTGCTGGCGCTGCTCCACGCCGCTGTCGGGCAGCGGTTGGAGGACCCGGATCAGGACACCGGTGCCGTCCTGACGGATATTGGCTGGCGGGTCAGCGGCGTCACCGTCCAACAGGCCGCCCGGCAGTGGACTTGGCCCACCTTGAGAGCACTCGAGATGCTCACCGCAGGCACAGCCGACCCTGAGCTCCGTGCCACTATCGCCCGGTCCCTGTTGTACCGAGGCAGCCCGCCGGCGCACCGCGGATAGCCGTCAACGCGCCAGTGTTCGGCGCCGATCGGCAGTGCCGCGGCCACCGGGCAGCGGTTCGCGTCCAGTAAGTCAGGCCGTGGCAGGGGTCGCAAGAACAAGACCGTGCCACCCGACGATCATGCGCATGTTGAATTGAATCCTGGATTAATTTAGGTGCATGGTCTTTGGTCTTCCGCTGCACCCGCTGGTCGTGCATTTCGCGGTGGTGCTGATCCCGCTCGGTGCGATGGCCCTGCTCGTGGTCTACTTCGTGCCGCGTTGGCGCGCCAGATACCTGCCGCTGGCAACCGCGCTCACCGTGGCAGGAGCCCTGGCAGCCGTTGCGGCCAAGTTCACCGGCGAGGCCTTCGCTGGGCAGGTAGGCCTTCCCACGGCACACCAGCGTTGGGGCAACCTGGCCACGATCACCACCCTGCTACTGGGGGCCGCGGCCACCGTCTGGACGCTCCAGTTACGCCGCACGACGGCCGGCGAACAAGCGTCCGGCAACAGTCCCCCCGCCAGCAAAGTCGCAGGACTGGCGACCGTGCTGCTTGCCGTTGCCGCAACCCTGCTCGCGATCCTGACGGGTCACTCCGGAGCACAATCCGTCTGGGGGGAAACCGCTGGTGCCGCGACACCTTCCGCCAGCAGCCCTCCCTCAGCTCAAACGCCAAGCCCCTCCCCCACCAGCGCGCCCGCGACCTCGACTTCCACACCAGAACCGTCGGATTCGCTCACGCAATCTGATCCGTCGATCTACACCCTGGCCGAGATCGCCGAGCACTCCGATGCGTCCTCCTGCTGGGCGGCCGTGGACGGCAACGTCTACGACCTCACCGAGTGGATCGACCAGCACCCCGGCGGCCGTGGACGCATCGAGGCGCTTTGCGGGACGGACGCGACGTCAGCATTCCGAGCCCAGCACGACGACCAGACCGAACCCAACACCCAA
>JAAYVP010000007.1 GCA_012517115.1 Brooklawnia sp.
CAGATCAATGTTCAGACCGCCGAGGGCGCTGACGTAGAGCTTGAACAGTTGGGCGGTCGGCAGATGGCCGGCGATCGCGGGGTTCAGCGCATGGATGCCCTCGATCAGCAGCACCTGGTCGTCACCGACAATCATCGGGACCGTCTGCTCGTCTGGCGCGCCACGCTCAAAGTTGAAGACCGGAGTTTCCACTATTTCACCATTGACTAGTCGGCTCAGGTGGTCTCGCAGCAGTGGCAGATTGAGCGCATCGATCGTGTCGAAGTCGTGGTTGCCGTCGGCGTCCCGCGGTGAGATGGACCGATCGAGGTAGTAGTTGTCGAGCGACAGCGAGACCGGTTTGAACCCGTTCACCTGCAGCTGGGTGGCCAGACGCTGTGCGGTGGATGTCTTGCCTGAAGAGGAGGGACCTGCGATGAGCAGCACGCGCAAAGCCCGGCGTTGGGCCAGGATCTGATCGGCGATCTCGGCCAGTTGCTTCTCGTGGAGCGCCTCAGCGATGCTGATCAAGCGCAACGAGCGGCCCTGCTTGATCCAGAGGTTGACGTCGACAGCGGTTTCGACATTGATCTTGTCAAGCCAGAGCTGGTTGTTTTCGTAAGCCGCGCTCAGGTGTACGGGTGGGATCAGCGGGCTCCCGTTCCCCTTGTCGATGTCGCCGAAGTCAACGATGAACCCGTAGCTGAACGGGATTAGGGTGAACGGCTCGACCTGCGAAGTGTCTTCGTCGGCGGGATAGACCGCGTCCACCACTAGGTCGCCAACGTGATAGCGGTAGTAGCCGCCGTACCTGCCCATGAGTTGGATGTCGCCGCCGCTTTCCACCCACGCCCGGAGATGCTCGTCGACCGCCTTTACCTCGCGTGGCGACATGACCGAGCCTTCCAGGTTGCAGAAGACGCCCTCCAGGATCGAGTACGAGACCTTGAGCGAGTCGTCGGGGAACAGATCGTGCACAACCTTGACCAGACCGAGCTTGACGGTCTGACGCTCCATTCGCAGGTGCGTTTCACGCATGCGGTCATTGTGGCATCCGACTTGGGACACGGACAGTAGAGACCTGGGAGTAGGGCGGACTCAGACCCAGACCCACTAGGGTCATCCCATGCAGAATGAGGTAAGCGAACGTCGTGGCATGCTCGGATGGCTGCGCCCCGACTTCATTGTGGCGGCCGTGCTTGACTTGACAGCAGAAGACATCCAGCGGATGTCGCCGGCCACCCGCGCGGTTTGCCTCGACATCGACGGGACGATCACCGACTACCACGCTCCATCGGTTCCGGAGCGCTCTGTCGAGCGGTTGAAGAGCTACCACGAGGCTGGGCTGCACACCTTCATCATCAGCAACTGTCACGATGAGCGGGTCACCGAGGTGCATCGCTTGTTCGGCTCGCTGGTCACCGGAGTCCTCACCCCAGCAGATGCCGTCGACGCTGCGAATCCGGATGACCGGCCCGGCAAGCACATCAAGCCTGCCCCCGACATGCTGGTCGCGGTCAGCGAGCGCTACGGTCTTGCGCCGCGTGAACTGCTGATGGTCGGCGACCAGATCTTCAAGGACGTTCTTTCGGCGAGGCGGGCAGGTGCCGCATCCGTGCTCGTGCCGAGGGAGGGCAGTAGGGATCACTTTGGGGTGCGGATCTTCCAGCGCCCGGTCGAGACAATGCTGCGGGCAGTGATGCATCTGCCGGTCAAGCACCGGTCTTGGCCGCGGCGGCTGACGCGGGCCCCGCGCTGAACCCCGGCGGCGCCTGAAGGCGGGAAAACCTGTGGTCAGGCCCCGTTGATCAAAGTAGAATTGTTGGTTACCCCAAGGGTGCCCGGGGCCCAGTCATCAGAAGGGAAGTGAGCATGATGACTGCTACTCGCATGACTCCCGCTGCGCTGACGACTTTGCTCGTCCTGCTGCTCGGATTGCTGTTCCCGGCGGCGGCAACCGCGGCGAGCCCCTCGATCCTCGTCTCCCGTGTGACAACCTCAGCGAAGGTGATGGCCCTGACCTTCGACTTCGGCAGCGATGCCGGCAACGTCTCCCGGATCCTGCAAGCCTTAGCAGACCGCGGCGTCAAGGCGACTTTCTTCGTCACTGGCGAGGCTGCTGCCAACCATCCAGATGTCATCCGGTCGGTGGTGGCGCAAGGCCACGAAATCGGGAACCACTCCTACTCGCACCCCTACTTCACGCGGATCACGACCGCGCAGATGGCCGACGAACTGGCCCGCACCGCCACTGCCATTCGAAACGCCACAGGTCAGTGGCCCAAGCCGTTCTTCCGGCCACCCTACGGGGACTACAACGCCACGGTGCTGCAGACGGTAGGCGAGGCCGGCTACACCCACACGATCATGTGGACCATCGACACCGTCGACTGGCAAGGGGTGTCATCGGCGGCCGTACGTGACGCAGTGCTTTCCCGTGTGACTCCCGGCGCTATCGCGCTGATGCACGTCGGAGGCGGCGCCAGCGGAACCCCGGACGCGTTGCCCGGCATGATCGACGGGCTCCGCGGGGCGGGCTACCAGTTGGTCACGATCTCGGAGCTCCTGGGTTCGACACCCGCCGGGCAGACCAGCTACGTTGTCAAGCCAGGCGACACCCTGTATCGGATCGCCAACCTGTATGGGGTGAGTGTGCCGGCGATCGTCAATGCCAACAACATCGCCAACCCCAACCTGATCTATCCGAACCAGCTGTTGGTGATCCCGACCGGTAGCGCGCCTCCGCCTTCAAGCGCAAGCTACACGGTGCAGCCTGGCGACACGCTGTACCGGATCGCGGCCCGCTACGGCACGACAGTGACCGCTATCGCCAATGCGAACAACATCGCCGATCCCAACCTGATCTACCCAGGCCAGGTCCTGATGATCCCGGGAGGTGGCGCGCCGCCGGTCACGCGAACGCACACTGTGCAGCCCGGTGACACGCTGTACCGCATCGCAGCTAGATACGGCACGACGGTCAATGCGATCGTCGTCGCCAACAACATCGCCAATCCCAACCTGATCCGCCCGGGTCAGGTGCTGGTCATCCCCGGGTAAAGCCATGGCATCGCCGGTCAGAGTGGTGGTCATCGCCGCGGTGATGGCGATCATGCTTGTGGCGTGTTCGGGTTCCGGCGGCGGCGATGTGACCCCCACCGTCGCGCCGCCCGGCGGGTCGGCCGCTCAATCCCCGGCCACCAGCGGTTCTGCCACTCCGAGTTCGACACAATCGG
>JAAYVP010000099.1 GCA_012517115.1 Brooklawnia sp.
CAGGTCGGGCCGACGCCAGCGTCCGCGCAGCGGCTGTAGCGGCATCATCAGGTGCCAGTCGATCCCTGCTCGTGTCATTCGACGCAGGAACTGCCTCCAGCCGGGGTACTGGCAGGAACCGAGGTGGTCCATGAGGAGCCGTACCTTCACCCCGCGCCCGACCGCCGATTCCAGCGAGCGGAAGAAGACGTCGGTGGTGTCGTCCCAAGCCATCACGTAGAACTCGACGTGGCAGAAGTCCTCGGCTTGGTCGACGGCGGCGGCCATGGCCGCGTACAGTCCTTCGGCGGTGTCGTAGGTGCCCAAGTGCTGGCCGGAGACACACGGTAGCCCGGTGAGCAGATGGTTCATCGCGATCAAGCTGCGCAGAGCGGGGTCGGGGTTAGCTGCCTGCGGCACTTGCGGCAAGCCCTCGCTGTGGACGGCGATCACCTCGTTCGCAGCGTCCTGGATGAGTTTGCGGCGCCCCTTGACATACGGGCTGCCGATGAGCAGGTACAGCGGGAACCCAACCTCCGGGAGCAGCAGGATCAGCATCAACCAGGCCATCGACGAACCGGGGCGGCGTCCTTCCGGGACGACGCCGAGGGCGACAATCCTCAAGGCGAGGGTCGCCACCAGGTAGACAACGGTCAGCGTTTGAGGCCACTCCATGCCGGCAGTCTGACAGAGCGGCCCGGACGGCTCACATGCCGCGCCGGTATGGCTGGGGCAGACGATCAGCCTGCGTCCGCCCGTGTTGCCCGGGAACCGCCACTCTCCTAACGTGTCAGAAGTGCAAACACCCGCCCAACGGTCGAACCGGTCGGTCGCACCGCGAACCGTCATCGCAGCTCGGAACGGCGGTCTTCTCGTCTTCGCCGTGAACGGCTTCGCGCTCGCGTCCTGGATGTCGCGGGTGCCCGATGTCAAGGAGATCCTCAATCTCACGCCGGGCATGTTGAGCGTGCTGTTGTTATCGGTGTCGGCCGGTTCGTTGCTGGGTCTGCCGGTGGCGGGCCGAATCGCCCACCGGTTCGGTGCGGTGAAGACCGTCCGGTTCGGCCTGTGCCTTGCCGCGCCTGGAATCGTCCTGGCGGCGCTGGCGGTGCAGCTAGAGGTGGGCAGGTACGCGGTGATACCAGGGCTGTTCCTGCTCGGCTTGGGTATGGGGGTCTGGGATGTGGCGCAGAACCTGGAAGGCACTGTTATAGAACGCGCGCTCGACAAGGCGATCATGCCTTGGTTCCATGCCGCGTTCAGCGGCGGCACCGTGCTGGCCGCTCTGATCGGTGCCGGTTTAGTTGGGCTCGGGGTGCCGCTGCTGGTCCACTTAGGCGTGGTCGCCGTCTGGTCCGCGGTCGCAGTCTGGTGGGGCACCGGACGCTTCCAGTCCACGTCTGCCGCCAAGTCTGATGAAGCGGACGCCATCGCGGCGCCGGCGGTGGCCCAGCGTTCGGCGTGGAGTGAGCCCCGAACCCTGCTGATCGGGGTGATGGTGTTGGCCGCGGCCTTCACCGAGGGGACGGCCAACGACTGGATCGCGGTGGCCTTCGTCGAAGGGCACGAGGTCGACAAGGCGCTCGGCGTCCTTGCTTTGGCGGTCTTCCTGACATTCATGACCGCCGGACGCGTGCTGGGCGCCGGGCTGCTCGACCGGTATGGTCGGGTTCCAGTGCTCAGAGGGCTGTTCAGCGCGGCCATCGTGGGTTGCCTGCTGGTGGTCTTCGGCAACACGTGGCTGGCCTTCATCGGCTGCGCGATCTGGGGCGTGGGAGCCAGTCTCGGCTTCCCGGTCGGCATGTCCGCAGCCGCCGATGACCCCGAACGAGCGGCGATGCGGTTGTCGGTGGTGGCCACGATCGGCTACACAGCTTTCCTTGCCGGGCCACCGCTGCTCGGCTTCCTGGGTGACCACGTGGGTATTCTCCACGCGTTGCTGGCCGTCGGGGTGGTCTCGGTGCTGGCTATCCTGATCGTGCCGGTCGCCAAACGCGCCCAACCCTGAGCAATGCCCCATTCCCGAGTCGGACTAGCGATCGAATGCCGCAGGCCAGCGCAGCAGAACTCGACCTGGGTGCTGAGCGCAGCCGATTATCCGGTGCCGGATGTCTCAAGCGGCCGCAGTTGCATGCTCAGATGAGCAAAGAGTGGACAAAGGGTGGCCGAAGAAGTCTTGATGGATGACTCTGGAGACAGGGCACAGGGGCCCACTGAAACTCTCTTGGAATCGGGGAAGAGGAGCTTGCCATGACTGATGGACCGTACCTGCTCGGCATCGATATGGGCACTGGCGGCGCGCGCGCCGGCATCTTCAACTTGGAGGGCGATGAGATTGCTTCCGTCGCCACCGAATGGACGACCCATTTCCCACGATCGGGCAGGGCCGAGCAGGACCCGGCCGAGTGGTGGGCCTGCATCGTCACCTCGGTGCGCGCGGCCGTCGAAAAGGCGGGCATCGCTGTCGACGCGATCGCAGGCATCGGTGTCGACTCGACCTCAGCCACCGTCGTGGCAGTCGACAAGAACAACAACATCCTGCGCCCAGCCCTGCTTTGGATGGACGTCCGGGCGGCTGCCGAGGCCGACCAGTTGGCCGAAACCAGCGATGCCGCGCTGAAATACTCCGGCTTCGGGCCCGTTTCGGCCGAATGGGGAGCCCCCAAGTCGATGTGGATTCGCAAGAACGAGCCAGAGGTTTTCGAGGAGGCCGCGGTCATCGCCGACTGCACCGACTGGCTGGTCAACCGGTTGACCGGCGAGTGGACCATGTCGGTCAACCACGCGGCTTGCAAGTACTTCTACGACGGCGACGCGGGCGGCTGGCCAGTCAGCCTCTACGAGAAAGCAGGGGTGGCGGACGTCCTTGACAAGTTCCCGAAGACCCTGCTGCCGCTCGGCACCAAGGTCGCTGGATTGTCGCTGGCAGCCGCCAACGATCTTGGTCTGCGAAGAGGCACACCGGTCGCCGAGGGCTGCATCGACGCCTATGCGGGTGCCATCGGCCTTGGCGTGGTCGAACCGGGCAAGATGGCGCTGATCACCGGGTCGAGTCACGTGATGATCGGTCAGTCTCGTACCCCATTGCACGCGAAAGGACTTTGGGGGTCGTTCACCGACGCTGTCATTCCCGGCGAGTACACCGTCGAGGGAGGCCAGTCCTCCACCGGCTCGGTGGTCGCATGGTTCAAGAGCACCTTGGCGCTGAAGGCAACCCAGATCGCGATGGAAACCGGACGCAATCCCTATGACGTGCTCAATGAGGAAGCCGCCAAACTGCCGATCGGCTCAGACGGATTGGTGCTGCTCGACCACTTCCAGGGCAACCGCGCACCCTACTCAGACGCCCGTTCCCGGGGAGTCTTCTGGGGCCTGTCCTTGGGCCACACCGAGAACCACCTGTATCGCGCCATCATCGAAGGCATCTGCTTCGGCACCGAGTCGATCTTCCAGACGATGCGTGACAACGGCTACCCGCCCGAGCAGATCGTAGTCTCCGGTGGGCCGGCAAAGTCGGACTTCTGGATGCAGATGCACGCCGACGTGTCCAACGTCCCGATCATCTTCACGCGCAACACCGAAGGGCCGATTCTCGGCTCCGCGATGATGGGTGGCATCGCGGCTGGCATCTTCCCAGATCTGCCTGCGGCGGCGTCCTCGATGGTGCACACCATCAAGGAGATCCAGCCCAATGCGCAGGCACATGAGGCCTACCGGTACTACTACCAGGCCTACCTGGACACCTATCCGGCGATGAAGTCCCTGATGAACAACATGGTGCGTCACCTCGACGCTGAATGAGTATCGCAAGAGACCCGCAAGCGACGAGTCCGATGAGGACGACAGGAGAAGAGAAGTGACAGGAAAAATGACGGCCGCGGTGATGTACGCGGTTGGCGATGTACGGATCGAACAGGTGGACAAGCCCGAACCGGGCCCAGGCGAGGTGCTGCTGAAGATCGCCTACTGTGGCGTCTGTGGCTCCGATCTGAGCCGGATGTTCGAGTCGGGGCCGCACAAGCTGCCCTTGATCTGTGGGCATGAGTTCTCGGCCTACATCGCCGAACTCGGTGAGGGTGTGACCGGGTTCGAGATCGGCGAGTTGGTGACCGTGCCGCCGATGATTCCCTGCTTCAAGTGCCCGCCGTGCGTGCAAGGTGAGTTCAGCCTGTGCGAGGACTACGACTACTACGGTTCACGTCGCAACGGAGCCTATGCGCAATACGTTGCCGGGCCGGCGCACCTGTTGCTCAAGGTGCCGCAAGACCTCGACCCGCGGGCCGCAGCCATGGTCGACCCGGCAGCGGTCGCATTGCACGCGATTTACCGGACGAAACTGCGGATGGGGGACCGGGTGGCCGTCATGGGCGGCGGTGGGCCTATCGGGTTGTTCTCGGTGCAGTGGGCCAAGCTGGCGGGAGCTGGCGAGGTGGTCGCCATCGACGTGTCGCCCGACAAGGCGAGGTTGGCCCTTGAAGCCGGGGCTGACCGGGCCACCTCGTCCAACGAGGAACTGGAGCCTCTGATCGGGAAGGGTTTCGACTTGGTCATCGAAACCTCGGGTGTCCCGGTGGTAGAAGATCTGGCGATCTCGATCACCGCTCGGC
>JAAYVP010000100.1 GCA_012517115.1 Brooklawnia sp.
GGCACTCGCGAAGGCCACCGGCGGCATCAGCGCCGGCCCGCCGCCACTGCCGATCTGGCACGACCGGGAAGACATCATCCAACAGCTGTGCGGACTCACCAACTGAGCTCGCTAACCCGATGACCGGCAGGACACCCCTGCCGGCCCCTCCAGGTCACACGGGCGGCTCCCAGGGCGTTGGGTTGCCGTTATTGCAGTTACGGATAGCATGGAGGACATGGCAACCCGCGCGCTCACGACCATCCTCGACCCGGTCGACCCGACCGTCCGGTCCGACGCGAAGAACCTGGCCGAGCGGCTCAGCGGCGACACCCCGGTCGAGGCCGCCGTGCGCGCGATGCTCGACGACGTCGCCCACGGCGCACGCGTGGTCATGCTCCGCGCCGAGGACGAAGTCACCCCCGCTGAGGCTGCCGACCTCCTCGGTGTCACCCGCCAGTTCGTCGACCGGCTCTGCGAGGACGGCGTACTTGCCTTTCGGCGCCTGCCCGGCAGTCGCCACCGCCGCATCCGCGTCCAGGACGTCGTGGGTGTCGCCGCCGAGCGCGAGCAGCGCCGCGCCGGGGGCGACGCGATCCGCGCCGCAATCGGGGAGTAGCCCGGTGGCCCGTCTGCAGCGGGTCTTCATCGACACCAGCGAGCTGTTCCCGTTCACGATCATGGACGTGCTGCTCACTCTGTCCGAAGACTTCCTGTTCACCTGGGTCTGGACCGACGAGCTCCTCGACGAGTGGGAGGAAGTCATCGTCCGCGAGGGCAAGCCCACCCCGGAATCGGCTGCCTCGGTGGCGGCCGCAGTGCGCGCCCACTTCAGCCGGTACCGCATCGATCCCGCCCTCTACCGCGACAAGATCACCGACGACCTCTCGCCCGACCCCGACGACCGCGTGCACGCCGCCGCAGCGATCTACGGCGACGTCGACGTGCCGCTCACCCAGAACCTGAAGCACCTGCGCACCAAGCCGGTCCTGGCCGCCGGCGTCAAGGGTCACAACCTCGGACGAGTTCCTCTGCGCGCTGTTCACACATCGCCGTCAGGGCGTCCTCGAGTCGTTCACCCGTGCGGCGGACACCAAGAAGAACCCGCCAACGACGCCCGACGAGCTGGCCAAGAACATCGCCACTGCGGGTGCACCACGGTTCGCCGAGCGCGTACGCACGCACCTGGCGCGCCGACTGGACCCACAGACGTAAGAACCGGTCGCCCGGACTATCCCGATCAGCGAACGCGTCTACGCAGGTCACGGACCTCTTCACGCAGGAATCGGGATAACCCGAGAGTCGGAACAATCCTCGTTATCCCGACGTCGGGATAACATCGACCTGCTCTTCTTCAACTGGGACCAGTCGCGCTTCGTCGCTATCGAGCTCAAGATCGGCCAGTTTGCGCCCGAGCACATCGGCCAGCTCGGCTTCTACGTCAGCTGGGTCGACGGCAACCTCCGCGTTCCTGAGCGTCACGCCCCCACCATCGGGATCCTGCTGTGCGCAGGACGCAACGACAATGTCGTCCGATACTCCCTCGCCGGCACCAACCAACCCCTCGCTGTCGCCGACTACACCTACGACACCCTGCCTCAGGCCGCCCGTGACAACACACGCCTACTGCAACTGCAACCGGTTGTTGGAGGCCAGCGTCCAGCCAGAAGAACCGAAGGGCCCGTCTGCTGCATCACTGCAGGTCACGGGCCCGTCCTCATGGCGTAGGATGGGGGATTCGAACCCCCGAGGGCTTGCACCCAACACGCGTTCCAATCGCGTGTTCCGGTGTCTGTGGGAGCCGGCCATCGTCCATCCGTGCAGCTCAGGGACAGTGAGCCGACATGGTCCGACGCTGTCCGACGTCGGCGAACATGGAGGAACTGCGACCGAAACTGCAACCGCCGCCGTTGCCCGACCAGCTGGACCTCGCCTCCTGCTTTTGACAGCCGCGACGCGGGGAGTGCGTGTCGTCATCCGCGCTTTCGTAGGCTGGGCGACAAGTCTCAATTCCGCAAGTTTGTGGGCTCAAAACTGTAGGAGAGCAGCCTCAAATCTGCAGGAGAGCAGCCTCAAATCTGCAGGACTGTGAGAGACTCGGTCCGTGGAGACTGTCGACGCTTACCCTCGCTTCCTCAAGTCAGGAGTGCTGGAAGCATTGTCGGACACACCTGTGGTTGTGATTCAGGGTGCTCGGCAGGTGGGAAAGAGCACCCTCGCCCAGTTCGTGGCGGGTGGATTCCCCGGCGTGCGCTTGGCAACGCTCGACGACCCCGGCACGCTCGCTATTGCGGAGTCGGACCCGAGCTTCTTCGTCGACCAGGCCGGGCAGGGGATGTTGGTCGTGGATGAGGCGCAGCGAGCCCCGAACCTGGTCTTGCCTCTCAAGGCCTCGGTCGATCGGGATCGACGCCCAGGACGGTTCCTGCTCACGGGCTCGGCTGACCTCCTGCAAGTCAAGGGTGTCGGCGATTCCTTGGCAGGGCGGGCCGAGACCTTGGAACTCAAACCCCTGAGCCAGGGCGAGCTCGCGCGGCGCTCCACCCCCGAGGACTTCGTCTCGTGGGTGCTTGAAGGTCGGCGCCACAAGCACCTCCAAGCGCTCGATCCCGCGACCGTGGTCGCCGGGGGCTACCCGGAGGCGGTTCGCCGTAGGCCGCAGCGGGCTCGACGGTGGTTCGATTCCTACGTTGAGCGTCTCGCCGACCACGACGCTCGCGATCTGCAGCGGGGTGGTTACGCTGGCCATCTGCGGCAACTCCTCGCGCTGATCGCGGCAGGCGGGCGACAGGAACTGGTCAAGGCCAAGATCGCTCGCAGGCTTGGGGTCTCAGAGAACACCGTCGAGTCCTACCTTCAGCTCGCACAGACCATGCGGCTGGTCAGTTCGACGCCCTCGTGGGGCCGCAGCCTGCGGGGACGTATCACCCGCCGTCAGAGGGTCTGCCTGAATGACACCGGACTCAGCGCATTCCTCGCCGGGTTCACGGCGACTCATGCACTCTCGATCGGGGGGCGGGAGTTCTACGGGGCCCTCGTTGAACAGTTCGTCGCGCTCGAACTGGAGAAGCAGCAGGGTTGGAGCGCAGAGCAATTCTCGCTTTTCCACTTCCGCGACTTGGACGGACTGGAGGTCGACATCGTCGCGGAACTGGATGATGGTCGCCTCTTGGCCATCGAGATCAAGAGCGCGAGTTCTGTCACCGAGAAGGCGTGGTCCAACCTCAGCCGATTCCGAGACCGATTCTCCGATCGCCAGATAACCGGCGTGTGCCTCCACGCAGGGACCCAGACCGGCCTCATCGACGGCTGGCTCCACATCCTTCCCATCACCGCACTTTGGCAGAACTGATGGGTGGCCACCATGCCCGTCAGTCATGGCGGCTGCGACGAGCGCGGGCCAAGCCGTCTGCAACTGCAACTGCAACTGCAACCGCAACCGTTCGTTACAGTCCGCCATCCAGCCAGAACAGCCGAAGGGCCCGTCTCCCGCATCACCCCAGGTCACAGGCCCGATCTGATGGCGGAGGATGGGGGATTCGAACCCCCGAGGGCTTGCACCCAACACGCTTTCCAATTGCGTTGACCCGTGTCGATGGGTGTCGGCCGACGTCCATTCGCGCTGGTCAACGCGGGTGCGCCGACCACGA
>JAAYVP010000101.1 GCA_012517115.1 Brooklawnia sp.
AACGCACCGGAGGGCATCACGTTTGAGGTGGAGACCCCCCAACGCCTGCACATCCGCGGCATCGACAACCAGGTCGTGGGTGAGGTTGCGGCGAACATCCGTAAGTTGCGCAAGCCGGAACCCTACAAGGGCAAGGGTGTGCGCTATCGGGGTGAACACGTGCGCCGCAAGGCTGGAAAGGCTGGTAAGTGATCATGGCTATCTCGTTGCGTGCACACAAGCACCTGGCTGGCAAGACCGCAGCGCGGCAGCGGCGCGCCGTCCGCGGCCGCAAGAAGATCACCGGCCATCCCGAGCGACCACGCATGGTGGTCACCAAGAGCGCGCGCCACACGCTGGTGCAGATCATCGACGATGTGGCTGGTAAGACGCTGGCCTCGGCTTCAACCATGGAGCCGGAGCTGCGTGCAATGTCCGGGGACAAGTCGGCGAAGGCCGTCAAGGTTGGCGAGCTGATCGCCAAGCGCGCCAAGGATGCCGGGGTTGAGCAGGTCGTCTTCGACCGGGCTGGCCACCAGTACCACGGCCGGATCGCGGCCATGGCAGACGCCGCCCGCAAGGCCGGGCTCGGACTCTGAGACACGACGAAAGGTATTGACAGCGATGAGTGAATCCCAGCGCGGCGGCGGCCGCCAGGGTGGCGAGCGTCGTGGCCGTGATGACCGTCGTGGCCGTGACCAGAGCAGCGAGCGGGATAAGAAGGACCAGTACCTCGAACGGGTGGTGTCCATCAACCGTGTTGCGAAGGTCGTGCAGGGTGGACGTCGCTTCAGTTTCACCGCATTGGTCGTGGTGGGCGATGGCGAGGGCACCGTGGGTGTCGGCTACGGCAAAGCCAAGGAGGTCCCTGCAGCGATCGCCAAGGGTGTGGAGGAGGCTAAGAAGCACTTCTTCCGGGTGCCGCTGGTGCAGCGCACGATCCCGCACCCAGTGCAGGGCGAGAAGGCGGCCGGCGTGGTCATGCTGCGCCCGGCGTCCCCGGGTACCGGAGTGATCGCCGGGGGATCGGTGCGTGCTGTGCTTGAATGCGCCGGCGTGCAAGACGTGCTGGCCAAGTCGCTCGGTTCGCCGAACGCGATCAACGTGGTGCATGCCACGGTGGCGGCACTGCAGGCCCTTGAGGAACCCGAGCAGGTGGCTAGGCGCCGAGGAAAGCCCGTCGAAGAGGTCGCGCCGGCGGCTCTCCTGAAGGCTCGTAAGGAGGCTGGACAGCGTGTCTGAGCTCAAAGTGACCCAGATCAAGTCTGGAATCGGTGAGAAGCCAGCTGCCCGCAAGACCTTGCGGGCGCTCGGCCTCCGTAAGATCGGTGACCAGGTTGCGCACGCCGATCGTCCCGAAATCCGGGGTATGGTCCACGCGGTGCGCCACTTGGTCGAAGTGGAAGAGGTGAAGTGAAATGGCGCTGAAGGTTCATCACCTGCGCCCGGCCCCTGGGGCCCGCACCGATGCCAAGCGTGTCGGACGCGGTGAGGGTGGCAAGGGCGGCAAGACCGCTGGCCGTGGCACCAAAGGCTCTGGCGCTCGCAAGAACGTGCCCGAGAGTTTCGAGGGTGGGCAGATGCCGCTGCACATGCGGACTCCTAAGATGCGCGGTTTCCAGAACCCGTTCAAGGTGAGCTATCAGGTCGTCAACCTGGCCAGGCTCGCTGAGGTATTCCCCAACGGCGGACAGATCGGCGTGGACGACCTGGTGGCCAGCGGGTTGGTGCGTGCCGACAAGCTCGTCAAGGTGCTAGGCACCGGTGAGCTGTCGGTGAAATTCGACGTGACCGCAGACGCGTTCTCGGCGTCCGCCAAGGCGAAGATCGAGGCTGCCGGCGGTTCGGTCACCGAGCGTTGAGCAACTCCGCCATAGTCAAGGTCAAGCGGGCGATCCTTCGGGCTAGCCCGCTTGAACTTGCTTATCCCAATTCCGAATAGGGAACCGGAGCTAGCGTTGGTAAGCTACGAGAGTTGCGCGCAGCGCGGGCTCCGTCGTGCGCTGCAAAGCCCTTAACCCCGAGTGGACGAAAGAGGAACCGGATGCTTTCCGCCTTCCTGAATGCTTTTAGGACGCCGGACCTTCGCAAGAAGATCCTTTTCTCTCTTGGCATCCTGGTGGTTTTCCGACTGGGGTCCTCGATTCCCACTCCTAACGTCGACACGGCCGCCATCCGAGCGTGCGCAGACCTGGCCACCACCGGCGAGCAGGCAGGCCTCTACTCGATGATCAACATGTTCTCGGGTGGTGCGTTGCTGCACCTGTCGATCTTCGCGCTGGGCATCATGCCTTACATCACCAGTTCGATCATCCTGCAGTTGCTGACGGTGGTGATCCCCAGACTGGAGACGTTGAAGAAGGAAGGCGGTCAAGGCCGGGAGAAGATCACCCAGTACACCCGCTACCTGACGATCGTTCTGGCCGTTTTGCAGGCTACTTCGTTCACCATGCTGGCGATCAATGGGCAGCTGTTTCGTGACTGCCCGAACCCCATCGTCTACAGCACCGACATCTTCCCGATCATCGTGATGATCATGACGATGACCGCGGGCACTTCGATCATCATGTGGCTAGGCGAACTGATCACCGATCGTGGAGTCGGCAACGGCATGTCGGTGCTGATCTTCACGCAGATCGCGGCGAGGTTCCCAGCATCCATGTGGAACATCCGGAACGGTCAACCTGACCCCAATCAAGGTCTATTGGTGATGATCGTGGTGATC
>JAAYVP010000102.1 GCA_012517115.1 Brooklawnia sp.
GAAGTACGTGGACGCCGACGGGCTGCGGGAACGCCTCGGACGCTTGGTCAACGCTTGGCCGCAGACGAAGCAGCGACTGGAGGCGCAGTTGGTGCCGGCGAAGCAGTTGCAGAGCATGCTGGTCGCGGCAGGTGCACCATCGCGGCCGGAGGACATCGGGCTTACTCCGCGGCAGGTACAACAGACCTTCCCACGGGCGATGTACTACCGGTCGCGCTACACCGTGCTCGACGTATCCCGCGAGATCGGTTGGTTCGGCGAACTGGTGGAGGAAGTTTTCGCGCCAGGAGGGGTGTGGAGCTGAGCTGAGGAGGTGATCTGGTGATCCGAGTGGATCTCGCCAGCATGGCGGTGGACTCACGAGGGCAGCCTGTGGTGATCCTGAGGCCCAGGTTCCCTCAGCAGGCCCCAGTCCGGGTCTTACCGATCTGGATCGGAGTTCAGGAGGCCAGCGCCATCATGCTGGCGCTCGAGGGCGCCACCGCGTCCCGGCCGATGTCGTACGACCTGATGGCTAGGCTGTTGGACGTCCTCAACGCAACAGTCCAGCAGGTCGCCGTGACCCGTCTGGAGGAGGGCACCTTCTTCGCCGAGATCACCCTCAATACCCCGAACGGCATCCAGGTAGTCGACGCGCGTCCGTCTGATTCGATAGCGCTGGCTATGCGCACCGAGTCAGCCATCTTCGTCAGCGAGTCCGTGCTGCAGGAGGCGGGGGTACCCGAAAGCCAGTTGGGTCCCGGCGATGAGAACGCCGACAAGGAGTCGCAGATCGAGGAGTTCCACCACTTTCTCGACACCGTCGACCCCGACGACTTCCGCGGCTGAGATCGCCACCGCCTAAGCCGGGCCGGTGGGATAAGGAGGGCATCGGCGGTCCGGGCGCCGCCCCTGGTGCGGGCGTGCCGGGGCCCACGGCGGGGTGGCGCACCCGAGCAGTGGAAATCGGCCGACGGCAGGAGGAGAATTGAACATGGCATCCGTGTTGGCTTTGGCTGCGGAGTCGCTCCGCACCCCCTGCACCCTCGAGGCCGTGCAATTCCGCACCACCGCCGACCTGCCCGGTCTGGCGACCGACACCGGCGTGCCCGGGCAGGAACGAGCACGCGATGCGGTCGAGTTCGGCGTTGGCTTACGGGCTGCTGGCTACAACGTCTTCGTCCTCGGCCCACCCGGCGTCGGCAAGCGCACCCTGGTACTCGAACTCGTCCACGCCCGCGCGGACGCCGAGGGCTTGCCTGATGACTGGGTGTACGTGCAGAACTTCGCCCAGCCGCATCGTCCGCGTGCGCTGCGGTTGCCGCACGGGTCGGGTGTCGGCTTCCGCGACGAGCTTCGCCGGTTCGCCGAGGACGCCCGGGCGTCCATCGCAGCCCTGTTCGAGAGCGACGAGTACCGCAATCGCGCGGAGCAGATCGACACCGAAATCACCGAGCAACAGCACCAGGCGTTCGAGTCGCTCGGTGCCGATGCGGCTGCCCAACAGATCGCACTCATCCAGACTCCGATGGGGTTTTCACTGGCTCCGGTGACGAACGAGGAGGTGATGACCAACGAACAGTTCACGCAGTTGCCCCCCGAAGAGAAAGCCCGCATCGAGTCCAGCATGAGGACGCTGCAGGAGCGCCTGCAGAAGGTTATCCGCCAAGTGCAGCAACTGCAGAAGACCAAACGCAGCCGTATCAAGGATCTCGGCCGTGACATGTGCCAGACGACTGTTGCCGCGCTTGTCGATGACCTGCGCCGGGCATCCGCTGACCTGCCAGGTGTGCTCGACTGGCTGAAGCAATTGCAAGCCGATGTGCTGGAACACCTCGACCAGTTCCGGCGTAACCCCGACGCCGAGCCCAACCCGATGGTTATCGATCAGGAGCAGTTCTTCAGCCGCTACGACGTCAATGTCGTGATCGGCGACTGCGAAGGCTGCGCAGGCGCGCCAGTCGAATCGGAAGACAACCCCACCTACCAGAACCTGCTCGGTCGCATCGAGTACGTCGCCCGATTCGGCACGCTGGTCACCGACCACAACCAGATCAAGCCCGGTGCCCTGCACCGCGCCAACGGCGGCTACCTGCTGCTGGACGCCCAGCGGCTACTCACCCAGCCGTATGCCTGGGACGGCCTGAAAAGGGCGCTGCGCACCGGCGAGATTCGCACCGAGTCGATCGGGCAGGCCTACGGCCTGATCAGCACTGCCGCCCTGGAGCCGGAACCGATCCCGCTGGA
>JAAYVP010000103.1 GCA_012517115.1 Brooklawnia sp.
ATCGAAATCGCCGGACTCCTGCCCGCCCACGCCGGTCTGGGCGCCAGCCGCATTCAATTGCGTCGCGACAGCCTTCCGCACGGTCGCCTCGATGAGGGCCAGATCAGCCCAGTGCTCGGTCAATCGCGCCAACGCGTACGTGGCATCCGACAGACGGTTGAGGTACTTGATCAGTTCGGGACGAACAGCCTCGCTCTCCGCCAGAGTCAGCGTCCTGCGTTCAGCCCGCCGGACCGTGGTGCGGGCCAGATGGAAGGCCGCCGAACGCGGGTCGCGTCCGGGGATGACGAAAGCGCGTTGGGGGCCGGTGATGGCGAGGCAGTCATCGATCAGCCGCTCCAGGTCGTCGATGTCATCGGCGGAAACCTTGTTGTCGAGGATCGCGGCGCCCTTCTCGTCGCTGGCCAACTCGGCGCCCAGCACGAATAGGCGGTGCTGGATCTGATGCACCCGCTCCCGCCATACACCGGGCTCGAGGCCTGCCTTGGCCAGCCCGAGGGACGCGTTGGCCTCGTCGACCGTGCCGTAGGCCTCCACCCGTGGGTCTTGCTTGGCGACCCGGGTGCCACCGAACAGGCCGGTCTCTCCCCGGTCTCCGGTGCGGGTGTAGACGGCGGGCATCTCAGCTCCCCTGGTCGATTTCTACGGTGTCGACGATGCCGACGATGGCTGCGTCCACGGGGCTGTCTGGACGGTCGACCGCGTTCCGGGCGCTGGAGCCTTCGGTCACGATGACTAGTTCGCCGGAGCCGGCCCCCACCGTGTCCACGCAGATCTCGGGGCTGCCGATCTGTTCGCCTTGCTCGTCTATGCGCCGAGCCAGCAGCAGCTTGAACCCGATCAGACGTTCGTCCTTGCTGGTCGACACCACGGTGCCGATCACCTTCGCCAAGTACATCTCAGCTCCTCCTCGATAGCGTGATATGTCCCTGCCGGGCGGCGTCACGGGCTAGGTCGGTGATGATCGCGTTGGGCATCAGGGTGACGGTCGAGCCGGGGGTCATTGCGTGAACAGTCGCGGCAGTGATGACGCGGTCCGGGTGCACTGCGGCGGCGCCGGTCGCGGGCTGGCCGGCCCTGGGCTCCAGCGCCTTCACCACAGCGGTGTCGAGCTGGTCGGCACCACAGAGCCGCACCCCGAACGACTTCAGGGTCGCCAGATTCGCGCGAAGCATCGCGGCGTACTGCTCGGGTATGTGCGGGTACCAACTGCGCTTGTCGGGGCTGTCCGGGCAGGCCCCATTCGTGGCTACCACCACCGGCTTGTCGCGCATGATGAAGTCCGAGATCACGTTGGACGCTAGGCAGTCACCGATACCGTGCGCCACCTTGGCGACCAGGTTGACGGTCAGGGTGGGGATGATCAGGACATCGTGGCCCACCACCAAGGAGTTGCTGACCGGGGTCATCCCGATCGCGGCGATGCGCTGCTGATCGAGGATGCGTTCGGCCGATGGGGTCTGCGTCCAGTCCAGCGTCAACCTGCCATTGAGCCTGCCCAACGATTGCAGCGCCGGTTCAAAGCCGAGTGCGGCACCGGTGAACAGCACCAGCCCGTTGGTTCGCTCCGCCGACTCCGCCCCGGCGCTGCCGCGTTGGGCGGCCAGGATTTCGGCGACAACCTCGCGAATGAGTTCACGCAACTGTTGCTCAGGCATGCTTCCTCCGCATCGCAGTGCCAAGAGGTGTGGGAAACAGCGGTTCGTCAGGTCTCTCAACGTGGCGTCCGAGTACTTCAGCGAAGACACCGGGCGCACCTGGGAAGGAACTGGCGCCACCGACCAGCGCGATTGCCTCGACGTCCCTACCCGACAGGGCGTTGGCGGCGATGGTCGCCATCTTCTCCAGGGTGGGACGGATGGTGGCGAAGACGATCGCCTCATTGCCGGGATCCACCTTGAACGCCTCGGCCGACTCGTAGCTCATCTTCAACGCACCGGCGAGCACCAGCGTCATGTGATGTCCGCCGGTCGCCTCGTCGATGGAGACCACCACTTCGCCGCCGCTCATCACCGAGACCCCGGTGGTGCCGTGCCCGATGTCGATGACAGCGCCGTCGCGCATGCCGAGCGCGGTGGCAGCGGCGACCGGTTCGTCGACGACCTCGGCGACATCAAGGCCGCACGCCTCCAGCACATTGGTGAAAACCTTGGTGGTGCCCCGGTCGATGCCGGGTGGAACCGAGACTGCCGCCCGGCTGAAGCGACTCTTCGTCCGGGTCTCGAGGTCGGACTTGATCGACTGGACGGCCTGCACCGCCCCATGCCAGTCGACCACTATGCCGTCGCGGACGACACTGGCATGGCGCCAACCACCCGCGACCGGTCGGTTGCGACCGTCGACGACGACCAGCACGATGTTGGCCGTGCCCAAGTCGACGCCGAGCCGGAGCTTGCCCGTGGCGGCGTCGACCTTGCCGGTTCGCACTAGGTGTGCGAGCCTGCGCAGCGGGCGGTAGTCGGCAGTCATCGATATCACTTCCGGCAGATGGTGACCCAGTCGCCGGTCCTGACACCCAGGGCATTGCCCTCGTCGGTGTCAAGGTGGAGTTCGGGAATGTAGGAGTCCTTCACCCGGACCAGGAAGTTGTCGAGGGTGCCTCCGCGTCGTCCCCCAAACCGGACACTGACGAAGTCCTGGTCGACAAGACCCAGAGCCCTGGCGTCGCCGGGCCCCATGTGGATATGCCGGCCGGCGATGATCACGGCATGGTCCAGGCTGATCCGCCCGGCCGGGCCTTCAATGGTGATCGGCGCGGCCGCCGAGAGTTGGCCGGACTGAGCCACCGGCGCCTTCACGCCGAGCGCGTGGGCGTCGGTTTGGCTCAGTTCGACCTGGGTCTGCGCCCGGTTGGGGCCCATCACGCGAATCCTGGGCATGCTGCCCTTCGGTCCGTGCAGGGTGACTGTCTCTTCGGCCGCGAATTCGCCATGCTGGCGCACCATCTTCTTGACCCGGGGAGTGTCGTACCCGAACAGGGTGCGGAAGTCGGCGTCGCAAAGATGGATGTGGCGATTCGAGATCCCGACAATCACGCGGCTCGGGTCGGCTTCCATGAGGCGGGAGACAACCCGATCCGCGATCAGGGTGATGAGGCCTGCTTCATTCATGACGGTCAGGACCCTGGCAGCAACTTCTCGACATCGGCGTGGGGACGCGGAATGACATGCTGGGCGACCAGTTCGCCGACCTTAGCTGCAGCCGCTGACCCGGCATCCACGGCGGCCTTCACCGCTCCGACGTCTCCGCGGACCATGACGGTGACGAAGCCGGCACCGATCTTCTCGCTGCCGATCAATGAGACGTTGGCCGATTTGACCATGGCGTCGGCCGCTTCCACTGCGCCAACGAACCCTTTCGTCTCGACCAGGCCCAATGCTTGGCTCATTGTGGTTTTCCTTCCTGTAGTGGTGGTGATGGTTGCCTGAGTCGTGCTGACTTCGGCGGGCTATCCGTCGGCCGCCGCTGGCTCAGTGGCGGGTTCGGCCGGCCTCTCGGGCTGCGGCCCGGCTTCTGTGGGCTTCGGTGCAGACTTCTTACGGGTGATCCGGCGGGCTGGCGCTGACTGGTCACCAGCCTGCTCTTCAGCGTCGGGCTCGATGTCTGCGGCGGGGTCTTGGGCAGTTTCGACGACCGGGGATCCGGGGCGGTAGCCACGTGTCGCGGCATTGCGGATCAGAGGCTCGATCTGACCGGCTGGCCTCGGTATGACCAGCGTGCTGACAACGCGGTTGACCTTCTCGGCGGCTGCCTTTGCGGCGGTGATCGCCGAGTTGACCGCCGCGACTCGGCCGACCACCTTGATCGTCACGAAGCCGCCGCCCTTGGCCAGTTCGTAACCGATGAGTTCCACGTTGGCCGTCTTGCAGGCCACGTCAGCGGCCTCGAAGGCCGCCGCCAGACCCACGGTCTCGATGGTTCCCAGTGCTTCCATCATGGATTCCTTTCCCCACTCATCGGGCGTAAGGGAGTTCGCTTGACCATCCGGGCGGCATTCGCCCCGATGGCTCGATCGATGTCGGCGTCTGTGTTGAGCCAGGTCGTCAGATACGGTCTGGCCTCTGGGAGCTTCTCGGTGGTGATCACCGCGTAGTCCAGTGCCATCCCGATGCCGATTCCCAGCCGGGACGAGATGGCCGCCTGATGCGCCAGGACTAATGGGTTGAGTTCATCGAAGCGCTCGATCTCAACCGGAATGCCCTCTTCCTCAATGCCGAGCAGCACCTCAGCTAGTTGCTGCTCGCTGATCGCCGAATTGGCGTGCAGCCGAATGCTGGGCGGGGAGTCGTTATTCATCGATGCTCCCAACTGAGCGCCAGACCGGTGGCTACTGCGTTGCGTGGCCCCTCGGTGCCACGAATATTCGCGCGTCCGGCCACCACGCGATAGTCGG
>JAAYVP010000104.1 GCA_012517115.1 Brooklawnia sp.
CGGTAAGTACACTCGACAGCGGCCAGATCTTGTGCTGGTCGCCCAGGATCGCCTCCACCAATCGAGAGGCGGCAAGGCCGATCGCGTAGTTCGTGGCGCCCTTGCCCTCGATGATCGAGTACGCGGCGTGCACCGTGTCGTAGGCGATCTGCGCCAGGATTTGCTCGCTGAAGACCCGCTCTCCGGCTGGGTTGGTCCAGTCCCGGATCGGGATCTGGGCGATCGAAGCCGACGACCAGAGGGCGAACTCGGTGTCGCCGTGTTCGCCCATCATCGCGGCGTGCACGTTGGATAGCGAGACCCCGGCGCGACGGGCGATCGCCCACCTCAGCCGGGACGTGTCCAGCAACGTGCCCGTGGACAGCACCCGACCGACGGGTAAGCCGGAGACCTGCTGGGCCACCACGGTGAGCACATCGCACGGATTGGTGACCATCACCAGCACCGCATCGGGGGCATGTTCCAGCATCTGGGGGACCAGCTTCGCCATGATCGAGGCGTTCTGTGCGGCGAGTTCCATTCGGCTCTGCCCGGGCTTTTGGCACGCACCGGCGGTGATGACGATCACCGATGAGTCGTTCAGCACCGACATGTCGGAGCCGCCCGTTACCCATTCGGTCGGGGTGAACTGAGTTCCATGGGCAAGGTCACGGACCTCAGCCTCGACCCGGGTCTGGTCGATGTCATAGAGCGCGATCTGACGGGCTGATCCGCGGATCAGCGCAGCATAAGCGATCGAGCTACCGACCGACCCCGCCCCAATGACCGACAATTTTGAATGGGCCAGGTTCGCGGGCCCTACGCCGCTGGTAAGCACAGACACATTCTATGCCTGCCTCGTCAGGCAGGATGCCAAGGACGAGCAGTTGGTGATCAAGACCTACCCAGTTCGCGGACGCGTGGAAGCATGGACGCATGGCTTCCGTCTTCTCCAAGATCATCAGTGGTGAATTCCCCGGGCTCTTCGCCTGGGCCGACGACCGATGCGTTGCCTTCGCGACGATCGAGCCGATCAGCGCCGGGCACCTACTCGTTGTGCCCCGCGACGAGGTGGCCTCGTTCACTCAGGCCGACGATGACCTGTTGGCCCACCTCATGCGCGTGGCGAAGCTCATCGGACGCGCGCAGGAGCAGGCTTTCGAGGCGCCGCGAGCCGCGCTGCTCATCGCGGGTTTCGAGGTGGCGCACCTACACCTGCACGTCCTGCCAGCCTGGGGTGAAGCCCAGTTGAGCTTCGCGAACGCCCGCAAGGACGCCAGTCGTGAAGAACTTGCTGCCAGTACCGAACGAGTGCGGGCAGCGCTGCGCGCGCAGGGTCACGCGGCGAACGTGCCACCGGCTATCTCCAGCCCAGAGTGGGCCTCATGACCAGCGAGATCACCGCCCGAGTCATCACCATCTCGGATCGGTGCGCCCGTGGCGAGCGGGCAGACGTCTCTGGCCCGTTGGCCCGCGACCTGTTGACCTCGATGGGCGTGCGGGTAGACCAGGTGGTGGTGGTACCCGATGGCGTCGAACCGGTCCGGGCGGCTATCTCGGCGGCCATCGCCGCCGGCCGGCGGTTGGTCCTCACCGCCGGCGGCACCGGGGTCAGCCCCACTGACTGGACGCCGGAGGCGACCGAACCGCTGCTAGCTGCGCAATTGCCCGGCTTGGCCGAACAGATCCGCCAGCGTGGGCTGGGGCTGGCTCAGGCGTCCATGCTGTCCCGTGGTCTGGTCGGCGTCTCGGGACGCCGGCCCGGCGCCTGCGTGGTGGTCAATGCCCCCGGGTCGCCCGGCGGCGTCCGCGATGCCATCGCCGTTCTCGGCTCGGTGCTGGAGCACCTGATCGATCAGTTGGACGCCGGGGATCACTGAGAGTGGACGCCGAGCCAACGCTCGACGTCAGCCCGGTCGTCCAGGTCGATGGCGAGTTCTGCTGGCACCGTCAACTCGGTGGTTGCCAACCCAGACACCAATCGGTGCATCGATACGCCGTGGGCAGCACCAGTGGGACGGACCAGCCGCAGGCCGGCGCGTAGCGCCGAAACCCGGTAGGCCGCCAGCAGGTACTGGGCCCGGCCGTCGGCGACCGCCAGCACACCGTCGGCGTCCGGGTTCGCCTGTGCCGCGGCAAATAGCATCGGGGCTAGCCGGGCCGCCTTCGGCGCATCGCACGTCAGCACCAAGATATGGTCGGCGTCGGCCGCCTCCAACGCGGCCAGACCCGCGAAGATGCCAGCAACGGGACCGCCCCCGGGCGGGTCTTCCATGGTCTGTAGCGCCCAGTCGGGCACGGCGAGCGTGACCGGCGCCACCACCACGGTGCGTCCGAGGTGTGGCCAGCCGACTAGGTCATCGAGGAGGTGGTCGATCAGGCGTCGGCCGGCCACCGCCAGCGACGCCTTGTCTTGACCCATCCGGCTGCTGCGCCCACCCGCCAGCAGAACCACATCGATCGAGATCACAGTCAGTTCTCGAACGCCCATTCGGGCAGTTCGTCGAGCGGACGCCGCCAGTTGCCGCTGCGACCCCCCGACTTGGCCACGATCATGGCGTCGCGGATCGCGGCGGTGCGGTCAAGGCCCTTGATCATGTCGACGATCGCCAGGGCCGCCACCGTGACCGCGGTGAGGGCCTCCATCTCGACGCCGGTTCGGTCGGCGGTACGCACGGTCGCCTGGATCAGGACGCCATCGTCGAGCAGCTCCAGGTCGATCTCGCAGCCATGCATCCCGATCACGTGGGCCAATGGCAGCAGCTCAGGTGTCCGCTTGGCGGCCGCGATACCCGCGATCCGGGCCACCGCGAGTACATCGCCCTTGGGTAGGCTGCCGTCGCGCAGGGACGCCACTGTGGCTTGGGCACAAGACACCCGTCCGATCGCCGTCGCCTGCCTTGCGGTGACCTGCTTGCCGGTCACGTCGACCATGTGGGCCGAGCCGTCGCTCCGCAGATGACTGAGCCCGCTCATCGCCAGCACCTTGTCGCGAGAACGTCCACCTGGTTGCCAGCACTTACCTGCTCGACCTCGGCGGGGACTACCGCCAGCCCATCGGCCAGATGCAGGGACGCGATGAGGTGCGAACCGGAGCCGAGTCGGTGTGTCGGCACCACCTTGTCTTCATCGAGGTAGGCGACGGGGATGTACTGGCGGCGCCCCGCTGGCGAGCGCCAGTCCTGGCCTGCGATTGCGGTCGTCCAGCGGGTCGTGGTCTGAGCGTCGCGTCCGGCAAGTCGGTTCAGCAGCGGTACCACGAAACAGTGCCAACTGACGAAGACGCTCACCGGGTTACCTGGCAACGTCACGATCGGCACCCGCCGCCCGTCTGGGCTGGTCAGCGTGCCGTGGCCCTGTGGCTTGCCCGGCTGCATCGCCACCCGCACAAAGCGCAGCGTGTCGGCCAGCACCGAGTTCTTGACCACATCGTGGGTGCCCACCGAAACCCCGCCGGTTGTGATCACGACGTCGGCGACGCGAACCGCCTCGGCGACAGCACGGTCGAGTTCAGCGGGTTCGTCCGAGCAACG